>JACPVY010000084.1 GCA_016197345.1 Burkholderiales bacterium | reverse complement strand
TAAGTATGTCCCCTAAAATTTTACGCGCATTGCTGGGTAGCTTAGGCATGAAATGCTGACGCAATTGCGCCAGCGCTTCGGACGTCGGCAAACCATCGGCGATGTGTTGCGGTGGCGCGGGTTTCAAGGCATAGGACAGCAGCGCCCCTGAGGCATACGCGGCGACTGCTAGCACACCCCAGAAATGGCTGAAGACCCCCAGCAAGAAGCACAACGTCACGCCTAGCGCCGCTGCGCTGCCGACTATATTGCTACCAGAGTAGAGGTAGCGCTGAATGGCTTGCATACCTTACCTGTCCCTCTTATTGATAGTTGCGGATGTCGCGCATCACTTGGCTCAGTTTCACCTTACGCGCATCGAATACGCGGCCACCGGTGAGCGTTGCCAATTCAGTCATCTCGCTCGGTTTCGCATCGCCGTAAATAATCGCAAACACTGGCACTTTAGGTGAACCCATTTTGGCGATGAAGTCGCGGAATTCTTCCAGTCGCATGCCATCGGTGTTTTCGCCATCGGTCAACAAGACGATAGAGACGCTACGCTCTTCTTGCCGCAATTCCGCTTGCGCGCGTTTGTATTGGCTGGCAATTGACGAGAAAATCGCCGTACCACCGCCCGCTTTCAGATTATTGATTTGGCTACTGAGGCTGCTTAGCACCGTCAGATTTTTTTCGCGATCAGTCGTGAGTTCGTAATCGCGGATTTCTTTTGGCTCATTCGAAAACGCTAAGACGTGAATTTGCTCACGCGCGCGCAGGCTGGCAAAGCGACCACCAGTGCTGCCGTCGCCATTGGCGAGCGAGAGCATGGTGTCTTTCAAGCCATCTAAACGTGGCCCTGCCATCGAACCGGAGACATCGAGCACGAAGTAGGAAGAGGCTGGGCGCGAGTAGCTATCCAAAAAGCCCTGCAAAATCGCATCCACCACGATGTTCGAGGCCGGGAAGGGCAATTCATTGATCACTTCATTACGGCCATTGCCAGCTAGCGGTGTGCGGTTAGTGGTGGTCGCGATTTGCTTTTGCGTGGCGTCTTGCCGTAGCCAAGCGACTAATTTCGGATAAAACGCCGCTTGCTTCGATTGCGCTAATTGCATCAAGGGGTAATCGGCGGTGATCACGCCTTCTTTTGGCACCAAAATGTCGAGGCCGATAGCGGCTGGCATCGAGCGAATCACGCTTTCGTAATTGATGATGCCATCGACCCTAGGATTGGCAGCAAACATCTCCGCTAGCGCACCGGACGAGCCTGCCGTCATGGTTTGCGCTGAGAAAAATTCTTTCAGCTTATCAACTGGAATGTCTTTTTCTTCCAGTGCGTCCCCTTTGCCAGATAATTCTGCGGCAATCCCGACTAAGGCAACAAAACCAGTATTCGAGCCTGCTGGATTGGTCATCGCAAAATGAAATTGTCCTGCTTTTGCGGCTTTCAAAATATCTGTCCAACCCGTTTTGCCCGACTGCCAACCAAGCTTTTGCATCGTCGACGATTTGACGCCGAGCACGACTGGCGAATACATGATTTTTTCGCTGGCTTTGATTTGCGTTTTTAGTTGCGGTTGCATTTGCAAATATTTGCCGTTCGATAGCCACACCGCATCGTAATCATTCGCGCCTTTCAGCCTATCGACGGCGTCTAGCGTGCCAGTGTAATCAAACACGATGTTGACGTTTTGCGTACGGCCATATTCTTGCACCATGTTTTGCACGTCTTTTAGTTCTGAACCCGCCAGAATTTTGTACGTCACGCTTGCGCTAGAGGCATTGGCGCTAGCACTAGCATCGGCGCTGTCTTTTTTATCGCAGGCGCCTAGCGCCAACACCATGCTGGCGATGGCTACATAGCGCAATAGCGTTTGCATAGATTGCATTGATTGCAGCATATTTTTCTCCTCAAGGAGTTGATTGCGGTGTGCTTATGACAAATCCAAGATCGGCTTAATCGCTGCATCGCCGCCGGTATTGGCTTTTCTGTCATTGGTGATGCGCTCTTGCGCCTTCACCAATTGCTCACGCATCATTTGGTTATTGGTTTGCATCGTCGTCAACGCTTCGCTGCGATATTTCTCCATTTTGTCCATCGCGCTAAAGGTCTTGTCGAACATGTTTTGCAATTGCTGTACGCCTAGCAGTGGTTCCGAGGCAAATTTAGCCGTTGCATCGACATGCGCGTTGAGGGCGTCGCCGGTAGCAGAAATCAAGTTATTGATATCGCTCTTGGCCGCGTTCAGCATTTGCTGCGTCTTGATTTGGTTGCCAGTGGCGCGCGCTAGCGTCACTGCGACCGAGAGTGCGGCCATGCCTAGCGTCGAGACGCGGTCGCAACCATTGATGGTTTCGCGCCCGGTTTTGCGCAATTCAGAGAGCACGTTATAGGCGTTGATCGCTAGCGCTTGCGCGGCTTGCACATCGCCCAAGTTTTGCCGCACGTAGTACAGCACTTCTTGCTCTAGCGCCCTAGCGCGATCGGGTTCACTGGTTTTCATGCCAGCGATGATGCCGGATAAGCGTTCATCGAGTGAGCGGATGAAATACGAAGCACCTTCCAGTTTTTCGAGCGAAGCCCACAGTTGTTGGCGAGCGACGCCCATTTCTGCGACGTCTTTTGCGATTTCATCTTTCGCTTGCAATAGCGTGGTTTGCAGCTTGGCCAGTTGCGAATCGGCCGATTCATAGCGCCGCAAATAACTCGCTAGCTTGTTGCCAAATGGGACAGGTATGCCGAGGATTTTGGTGGGGGTGAAGAGATCGCCTTGTTTCGCTGGGTTCAGTTCATCAAACAAGGTGCGCATATTCGAAATCGGCTCATTATTTACTCTCCATGATGTTGACGATGGTTTGCACCATGCTGTCGAGAATTGCGGTGCTAGGCGTTTCGGCCAAATTCAAAAGTGGTGGCGCATCTAAGCCTAGCTCTTTAGCGTGGGCGCTAAAGATTGCCGGGTCGTTGGTGCGAAAGCCAAAGCGGGCAGCGATTTTTTGTGCATCTGGGTCAGTTGCAAGCAGTGTCCCTAATTTTTTGCCGCTTTCGGTTTTCGCGATTAAGACGTGCTTCAACAGCAAACCGGGCTGTGGATACAGCAAGAAATGCTGGTCATTCAGTTTTTTCTGCGAGCGCGCTTCGAGGAATTGGCTTTCATAAATCAACACTAGCGGCGCTTTACCCATGCCTTGGCCGAGATAATCTTCAAATGGCCCGGCTAGCGTGCCTTCTTGAAAGCCTTGGCGTGTGATCAGCGGCGCCAGCAATTTCGCCATTTGCTCAGCAGCGTCTTTTTGCTGTGGTACTTCGTTTTTGTTGTGGATGTAGGCCAGTGCGGCGATATACAAAGCGCTGGTATTCGATTTGCGCAAGTCTGGCGTGTTGATCAAGAAGCTTTTGTTGACGGCAAACACGGTATTGTCTTGCAAATCGCTCCAGCGCTTGCCTGCTAGCATCATCGGTAAGGCTTTATCGAGGTAGAAATCGCCATGCGCATTCGCGCTGACTTTACCTAAACCATTTTTTTCAAAGACGGGCAACAGTGCTTTCCAGCTCGCTAACGCTAGGGCGGTAGACATCACAGGATGGCTGGTGCTGCCGGGCATCAGTGCTTGCCAGTCATTGGCTTGATTCGCACCAGCGGGCCAGACTGCATCAAGATCTACGGCTTGGCCTTTGTCTTGCTCAAACGAGCCAGATTTGATGAGTTCGAGTTCGATGCCGTTTTTGCGCAGTAGCGCTTGCATCTCAGGGTCTTGCAGGTAGGAAAATTTGGCGCTGCCAGTCAGGAGCCTGACTTTTTTGGCGGGGGGGGAGGTGAGGCTAAGAAGGGAATTGCTCTTGCTATCGGTTGGCGTATTTTTCGATTTCCAAATGCCTAGTGCGACTGCTAGGGCTAATAATACGGAGAGAACGATCGCCACTGTTTGTTTCATGTCTGTCCCTCACTGGGTAAATTAATCAAAACTCTCATATAAATCCGGTCTGTTGTTTAGGTAGCGCTATCCTAAACCATTTCCTGCAAAAAAGTACAAGCCACGTCGCGCTACTGCATCAAGGGCAGCTAGGCGAGGTGGCTTGTTAGATGAGGCAAAAAAATCTGTCTTCAAGGCTTTTTGCCTAGGTGAAACATGTTTCACGTTGTGTACGAGTAAGGGCTTGTGGGCCTAGCATATGTTTGCAGTTATAGACGAAAGTACAAGCGGCATATGAGGCACCACCCGAAAAACCAAGCTCACCACCTAGACGGGTGGCGGCGAAATGCAATACGCAACTATTTACTGCACTAAGCGAAATGGCAATGGGTAGCGATAATTTTCACCTTTTGAAGCGGCAATGGCGGCCAAGATGCAAAAGATCAGATTGGCAACGACGATCACAGGGATCAGTAAAAAGCCGATCAATACCATGCACAAGATACCCGCAGCAAACGAGGCAATCATCACTGCGATTTGAAAGTTCAACGCCTCTTTTGCTTGATCGCCGATGAATTGCGATTCATCTTTTTTGATGATCCAGATAATTAAGGCTCCAACAAAGCCCGTGAAAATACCGAGAATATGTGTGATCGCGGCAATATTGCAATCATCTTTGCTGGGGGCGCTCGGCGTGATTTTTTCGATTTCGTCCATCTTGCTTACTCCGTTTAGGCTAAGGCACTGCAAAAAACAACGACATGGGGACAGTCCCCCTAGTCGCGCTGATTATCGACGCTGTGTTGATACAGCGGTCACTCCGGTTTTGTTTCTCATCATTGCGCTTATGCTTGCGCAACGTATTTGCTTCTTGTGATTATTCTTCGACCGCTGCTTTGGCCTTGGTAGTGCGCTTAGCTGGTGCCTTTTTCGCCGCAGGTTTCGCCGCAGTTTTGGTAGCAGCTTTAGCCCGCGTTTTCGGTGCTGCCGCGGCTTCCTCGCCTTCAACGGCGTCTTCTGCTTTGGCTTTGCCGGGCTTGGTCTTGCGTTCTTCAAATTCAAAGCTGATCTTGCCGTCTTTGCCGCGCACTAAGAAAGCTTTGAACGGCCGCCGTGTGCGTTGCGAAATGAAACCAGGCAATAAATCTGTCTTGCCGTCATTTAACAACTTTGCCATTTGTTCTGGCAAAATTTCTTGTTGCAAAATGATACGGCCGGAGCGGAAATCGCAGACCTTGGGTTTGACTACGCTGTCTTCACAGACGTATGCCAAGCCCATTTCATAGACGTTTTTCGCACATTTTGGGCAAGGGCCGAGCGGGGTTTGTTCAGAAAAATCAACCGCTTCACCTTCTTCACCATCTTCATCATTTTGGCCAAAATCAAATTCCAGCTTGAAGTTGTTGATGTCTTCATCGCGCACGATACGCAAAATGGCGGCAAACGGACGCCCCATTTTCGAACGGAAACCTTGCAGCGGGCCGATGGTGCGATTTTTCAGCAAATCTTCGACTTCTTCGATTTCAAATTGACGACCACCGGGTACTTTGCTCATCGAAAAATCGCATTTGGTGCAAGCAAAGCGGCGATAGTTTTCTTTCACCTCGCCACCGCAATTCGGACATGGTGCGTGCAAGGCATGGTAATCGCCGGGGATGGTGTCGTTGTCGTATTCGCGTGCGCGCTTGACGATGATTTGCGTCATCAAGGCAATTTCACGCATGAATTCTTCGCGCGAGATTTTGCCTTTTTCCATTTGCGACAGCTTGTATTCCCATTCGCCTGTCAATTCTGGCGCGGTCAATTCATTTACACCTAAGCCGCGCAAGAGCGTCATTAACTGGAAGGCTTTTGCGGTCGGGATTAATTCGCGCCCTTCGCGCAACAAATAGCGCTCGCCTAGCAAACCTTCAATCGTCGCTGCGCGCGTGGCTGGTGTGCCCAAGCCTTTGCCCGCCATCGCATCGCGCAATTCGTCGTCGTCGATTAATTTGCCTGCGCCTTCCATTGCCGACAAGAGCGTCGCTTCGTTATAGCGTGCAGGTGGTTTCGTCACCAAACCATTGGCGGTGAGTTTTTCAGTGTGGACTTTTTCGTCTTTAGCGACAGGCACCAAATTGCCAGCATTTTCTTTATCGTCTTCCGATGAAGCGTCTTTGCCATAAATCGCTAACCAACCTGCATTGGTCATGATC
>JACPVY010000083.1 GCA_016197345.1 Burkholderiales bacterium | reverse complement strand
ATCATTGCCGGCAAAAATGCCGCTGTCAGTGCCGCTTGCGCTGCAAAAAACTGAGTACGCAGTACCGTCGATAAAAATAAGCCCAAGCCTAGCGCGCTCCCTAAAAACAGGGTCGACATGATGAATAAGCCGAGAAAAGAGCCGCGAAAAGGGACATCCATCACATACACAGCAAATAGCCAGCACAGCAGCATCGCTGCCATCCCAAGCAAGTAATACGGAATGATTTTCGACAGCAATAATTCGGCGCGCGTCACTGGCGTCGCGAGTAAGGCTTCCATCGTGCCGCGCTCCCATTCACGCGCCACCACCAACGAGGTTAGCAGCGCACCAATGATGGTCATCACTACCGCAATCGACCCGGGCACGAGGAAATTGCGGCTGATATTGCTGGGGTTATACCAACTGCGCAATTTCACGCTTAAGGATGGCGTAGCCGGCAACAAGTGATCACGCGCCTGCCCTTGTAGCCAGACTTCCCAGGCACCTTGCACATAAGCAGCGACAAATTGCGCGGTATTCGGCTCAGAACCATCGGTAATCACTTGCAATACCGCGCCCTTACCTGCACTGAGTTTGCTGGAAAAATCGCTAGGAATCACGACGATGCCACGCAATTTGCCGTGTTGCATCAAGGCTTGCAATTGCGCTTCCGATTCGCCGCGATGGACTTCAAAAGCGGCGCTAGCGCTAAAGGTTTGCACCAAGCGTTGCGCCGCCGCGCCTTGATCTTGTTGCAATAGCCCTAGGCGCAGGTGATTGGCATCGAGGTTCACTGCATAGCCCAGCACAAACAACAAGAGCACGGGCAAAATAAAGGCGATCAAGATGCTGCTAGGGTCGCGCACAATTTGAAAACTTTCTTTGCGACAGAGCGCGAACAAGCGCCGTGCCGAGAGTGTCGCCACTGCCTTAGTCATGATCAGCCCCTTGCACCAATTGAATGAAGGCTTGCTCCATACTTGGATTCGGTTGCTCTGCGCTGGCGACGCTTTCCTTGAGTTCATCTGGGGTACCGAGCGCTAGCATTTTGCCGCGATAAATCAGGGCGATGCGGTCGCAATATTCGGCTTCGTCCATGAAATGGGTCGTTACCATAATCGTCACGCCCTTATCGGCCAAACCATTGATATGCGTCCAAAATTCGCGCCGCGTTACTGGATCAACGCCAGAGGTTGGTTCATCCAAAAACAGCACTTGCGGCTCGTGCATTACCGCGCAAGCCAGCGCCAAGCGTTGTTTAAAGCCTAGCGGCAGGGTTTCGGCAGCGGTATGCAAATACGGTTGCAGCGCAAAAGCTTCTACCATTTGCTGCATTTTTTCGCGCTGACGTGTGCCGCGCAAACCGTAAATGCCGGAGAAAAATTCCAGATTTTGCAGAACCGAAAGCTGGCCATAGAGCGAGAATTTTTGCGCCATATAGCCTAGCAATTGGCGTGCTTGCGACGGGCTTTGTTTTAAGTCATAACCCATCACCAACGCCCGCCCGCCGCTCGCTTTGAGCAAGCCACATTCCATTTTGAAGGTGGTCGATTTACCTGCACCGTTTGGTCCGAGTAAGCCAAAAATCTCACCACGCGCGACGCTAAAGCTGACGTTATCAGTAGCAATGAAATCACCAAAGCGTTTCGTCAATTGCTCGGCTTCGATCACAGCGTGCTGCGCGTTTGCGGCCTGAATCGCTGGCATCAAGTTGGCCAAGGTCGATTCGCCACCCGGGCCACCACCTAGCAAGCTAATAAACGCGTCTTCTAGGCGCGGCGCCACGGCGACAATCTGTGCCGCAGGGCCAGCCTCGCACGCCGCTAAGTCGGGCAGTTTTGCCGCATCGCGTAACACTAGGCGCACATGGCGACCTGCGATCACGCCATCCATCACTTCGGGCGCGTGTAGCGCCTTGCGTAGCACAGCACGTTTATTGCCCGCGATGTCGGTAATTTGCACGCAACGCCCTTGCATCGTCTGCATTAAGCTTTGCGGTGTGCCGCTGGCGAGGACGCGTCCCTGATTCATCAAATGCACGGCATCGCATAATTCGGCTTCATCCAAATATGCGGTGCTCCACAACACCGTCATGCCACCTTGCGCCAGTTCGCGCACCATTTTCCATAGTTCACGACGTGAAATAGGATCAACACCGACACCCGGTTCGTCTAATAGCAGCACTTTGGGTGTCCCCAATAAGGTGCAGGCGAGGCCCAGCTTTTGTTTCATACCACCCGATAGCTTGCCGGCATAGCGTGCCGTAAAGCGCGTTAAATCGGTGAAGGCGAGTAGTTTGCGAAAACTCTGTTCGCGCGCTTGCCCCAGCACATTGCGCAAATCGGCATAGAGTTCGAGGTTTTCCAGCACGCTCAAGTCTTCATACAAGCCAAACTTTTGCGGCATATAGCCTAGCTGTAAATGCAGGCTACTCGCATCTTGCGCAGGATCACAGTCCAGCACGCGCAAGCTGCCGCTAGTGGGGGTAAGCAAGCCCGCCATCATGCGTAGCAAAGTGGTTTTTCCTGCGCCATCTGGGCCAACCAAACCGGTGATAGAGCCTTGCGCCACTTCCATCTTTAGGCCGGCGATAGCATCCACTTCTTGCCCGCTAAAGCGCTTATGCAAATCCGTGGCGCTGATAGCACTGATGGCACGGGTGGCAACGCTAGGTTGCGCTGCGAGCGCGGTATTCAGCACTGTACCCACCTATTGCGCCAATTGCACGGTGACAGGCATGCCTTGCCGCAATTGCTCATCGGCATCTTCCACCACAATCCGCAGGCGATAAACTAAGGCCGTGCGTAAGTCGGTGGTTTCGACAGATTTAGGGGTAAATTCTGCGCTAGGGGAAACGAAGCCAACCACGCCGTGATACGGTTTGCCGGGTCGGGCATCGGTTAGCAACACAACTTTGCGGCCGCTACCAAATTGCCCTAGCTGCGCTTCGCTGACATAGGCACGCGCCCACACTGGCTTGACGAGGGACAGACTAAATACTGGCGTGCCGACTTGCACCATCGCGCCTTTTTCCAGCGCACGGGTCAATACCACACCGTCGCTAGGAGCGATTAACGCCGCATCGCGTAGTGCTAATTGCGCATTGGCGAGGTTGCTACTCGCTTGGGCGACTAGCGCATCGGATTCGGCGATTTCTTCTTTGCGCCAGCCGTTGTTCATCGCTTGCGCATGCTGCTGCGCAACTTTCAATTGGCTAGCCGCTTGTTCACGCGCATTGCTGGCGGAGTCCAACGCCCGTTGCGCGGCCGCCCCTTGCGGCACTAATTCACGCTGACGCGCTAGCACCCGTTCCGCTTCTTGCAAAGCCGCTTGCGCCGCCACTACGCGCGCTTTCGCTTGTTCTTTATCTTCGCTGCGATAACCTTGATGCAGCAAACTATTGCGTGCCTTGACCGCTGCCAACGCACTTTCAGCGCTATGCAGGCTATTCATCAAGGGTTCCGTATCGAGCACGGCGAGCACTTCCCCCGCTTTAACTTTGCTGCCTTCATCCACTTTTAAATCCATCAACCGCCCCGCGCTACGGAAAGCGAGATTGACTTCGCGGATGTCGATATTGCCGTAAATCGTGCCATTTGCAGCGGGCGCTAAGCGCGGCCAAAACTGCCAAGCAGCAATTGCTCCAGCCGCTAAGACGGCGACTACAACCAATTTTTTATTCATGGATTTCTTTCAGCAAAGAGAGAGGCAAAGGGGGCAAAAGAACTAGGCTGAACAATTTTTTTGCGCCCATTTTCAGTACAAATGCCATTCAAGGCCCAAGCGATACGCACTTGCGCCAGTTCAGGTTTTTGAATCAATTGGATCAGTGGCATCGCAATGGGCGGCAACCAATCACAGCCTTGCAACGGCCCGCCCGCCATCACAATCGGGACACCACAGCCACTCATCACAAACAACAGCAAATGCATAGGATGAGCAGCAATGATGTCGCCATCGGCCTGCGCTTGTTGCAATAATTGCGCCAATAGTTTCGGATGCCGCCCCGGCACCTTCAACAAAAACCGCTGAGCCGCCGCCTCACCCGCTAGCGCATCTGCCAGCAGATGGCTAATGAAGCTCACATTTTCTGCAATCAAATGCATCACTTGTGTCAGCGTACTTTGCAGTTGTTGTAGCGCGCACACTTCATTGCTGGCAATGCTGGCTTGTTTGATGCGTTCATACATCGGGCCATACCACAGCTCGACTAACTCATCTAAAAATTGCTCGCGATTGCCAAAGTGATAGACGAAGCTGCCGAGATTGACGCCGCTTTTAGCTGCTAACTCACGCACGGTCAAGCCACGCAAACCCTTTTCCGCTGCGAGCTGCAAGCCATGTTCGATCAAGGCTAAACGAGTGGGATTGTCAGCGCTGACGGCTTTCACGGCCTTCGCAGCCTTGCTGGTTTTGTTCGCGGGATTAGGTTTGGGAGCAGTCATGCGGCGAATTATATACACCCGTATAAATCAGGTCAACGCTTATTTTCATGGCCTGCACACGCATTTCACGCCGTCATTTTTGCACTTCATCGCAATCACACCACGGCCATAGAAGCGAATCGCTACAGTGGCGTCATTGCAAAATCAAGCCAAGAATGGGTTGCTGGAAAACACCGCCGATCACGCGATTGATGCCCCATTTTGAAGCCCGCCACCAACCAAAAAAAAGAGGGAAAACATGTTAGAAATCAATAACATAGTAAAAAAATTCGGCCGCGATATGGTAGCCGTTAATGATGTCTCGATGCACTTAGAAAGCGGCGTGATAGGCTTGATTGGGCACAATGGCGCGGGCAAAACCACCTTGATGCAAATGATCGCAACCCTGACCCGTCCCACTAGCGGGCAGATTTTATTTCAGGGACAGGACATCGTCAAAAAGCCCGATGCAATGCGGCAACGTCTTGGTTTTTTGCCACAAGATTTTGGTGTCTATCCGAATTTATCGGCGCTTGAATTCATGCAATATTTTGCGGCGCTAAAAGGGGTACGCGATCCGCGCCGGATTCAGCATTTATTGGAATTGGTGAATTTGCACGACCACGCTAAGCGCCCTGCGGCGTCGTTTTCTGGCGGTATGCGGCGTCGTCTAGGGATTGCGCAAGCTTTACTCAATGACCCAGATATTTTGATCGTCGATGAACCGACCGCCGGGCTCGATCCTGAAGAACGCTTACGTTTTCGCAATTTGCTGGCGGAATTAGGCTTTAAAAAGCTGGTCATCATGTCCACCCACATCGTTTCTGACGTCGAAAGTATCGCTAGCCAATTAGCGATCATGCGCAAAGGGCAGTTGATTTCCTTCGAGACACCCGAAAGCATGTTGCAAGGCGCGCGCGGCCAAATTTGGACAACCCAAGTCGCACCTGCCTATTACGAGCAACTGCGCACACAAGTCCATGTGTTGCATGCGCAGCGCCAAGGCGATGTCTTTCAACTGCGGATCGCCCATAGCAGTGCGCCGTGCGCGAATGCGCAATTGACCGAGCCGACGCTAGAAGAAGCCTTGATGGCACAACGCTATGCCGTGCAAGCGGAGGCAGCATGAATATCCATTTATTGAAAGTGCTGGTGCAAAACGAGGTGCGGCTGCGCTTGCGGCGCATGAGTAGCATTGTCGCGCTACTGACCATCGTTTTTTTAAGTTGGAGCATGATTGCCGAGCCGAGCAGCGGCATGACGATGTTGGCGGTCAATGATGCGCGCATCATTTATAACAGCCAAGCCATGGCGCTGGGCTCTAGCAGTCTGGCTAGCTTGCTATTTTGCTTGGTCGGCTTTTTCCTTGTGCGTGGGCGGGTCGCCGAAGATTTGCGCAGTGGCATCAGTGGCGTGATTGCCGCTGCCCCCATCAGCAATGTGACATTTTTATTTGCGCGCTGGCTCTCTGGCGTGTTGTATTTGCTGAGCTTGATCGGCGCATTTCAATGTGGCCGAGACCGCCCCGGCATTCACGGTCGCATTCTCAAGGGGCGTTTCAATGTGAGTCAGGCGCTTGGCCCCTGTCGCTGCAAACATGGAGAGCGAGATCGAAAAATTGATCGGGTTGATTGCCCAATCTGCATTGGAGTGGCGAAATCTTGGCTGCGCGCGTCGGTACTGCCTTGGTGGCGATGTTACCGCTGCTGCCAGCGTTTGCGCTCTTCCATCGCTTTTCACCTGATCGCGTTAAAGCCAGTAGCGCCGCTCGCCGCCGCTCGCCGCTGACGATCTTGAATCAATGGCTACGCCCCTTGGCGAAAGTGAGTGCGCCTTTGTTTGGCATCGCCAGCCGCTTGCCCGGCTTGGCTGGCCAGGTGGTAGGCGATATCGCCTTGACGCTTGCGACTTCACCCAGCGCGATTTTGGGATTGGCGATTGCCAATTTCGGCGGTCTCTTCGTGCCACTCAATCACAGCATCGGCATCTTATTCTTTGGCACAGCATTCTGGGGCATTTTGGCGAGCGACATCAGCACCCGTGACTTTAGCGCCGATATGGAAGGCGTGACAGGTGTGGTGCCGGGCGGTAGCCAGCAGCGCTATCTGCGCCAATTCTTGGCAACGATGTTGCTAGGCATGCTGTTTGGCGCGACGATTTTTGTCCGCGATCTGCTGCACTATCCTTTGCATGCGTTGATTTTGCTGGTCGGCATGTTTAGCTTAGCGGCGCTCGCCAGTGTATTCGGCCGCACCGCACGCACCTCACGTCCTTTTGTCGCACTCTTCATGTTTTGGCTGTATATCGCGCTAAACGCGACCAAGGAAGCCAATGTCGATGTGGTGGGCTTTAATGGTGTCGCGAATGCACATAGCATGATGGTGCATTTGACGCTAGGGGTAGTGGCGCTGGTGGCGGGCTATGGTTATAACCGCTGGCGCAGTGAGGAGTGATACGCTTTTTATCGAAAAAGGGGACAGAGTTTGCGAGATATGTCCCCTATTTTGCTAAATAGCGCGCTCGAGCGATGTCGTATAACCAGTTGAAGGCGACGGTGTAAGGCATAAAAAACAGCAATAAACCGATGTCGAGCACGAGGGCGGCATACAGGCTGATGTGTAGCCACCAAGCTGAAAGTGGGATCACTAGCAAACCTAAACCGCCCTCAAACGCGATGCCGTGCGCGACTCTCAGCGCTGGCGTTTTTTGCCACTGCAAACGTTGAATCAGCCTATCGTAGCCAGCGTTAAAAACCATATTCCACAGCAAGGCAATCGCTGAAATCATCATATTCAGCGTACCCATGCGCATCATTTCAGTGCCGCTTAGCCACGCAAATAAGGGGGTGCTCAGCGTAATGGCGAAAAACTCATACAGCAAGGCATGGAATACGCGTTCGGTGATGGATTTAGGTGTTTCGTGCATCTGCGCCTAGCGGGTCAACAAATTAGGGGCGCAAATAGACATAGCCTTCACGCGCTTGCAAACGGGCGATTTCCGCTACGCCTGAAGGCACCACCCGCGCTTCTAATACCAGCTTTGAGGGATCGAGTTTCATGCCGCGCAAGGTGTTATTGCAAGCGCGAAATTGCACGCCTAGCGTCGCCAAGCCTGCGACGCCATCGGCAAATACATTGCCATTTTTGTCTTTCGTCCCTTCAATCAAGAATTCGATACCGGAACCAAGGGCGACGAACACAATTCGTGTGTTCGGCTCGGCTTTCATGTGATTGAAGGCATTGGCAAAAGCGCGTGCCGCTTGCTCGATGCCATCGGCAACGTGATACACCACATGTATCGGCGACGTAGCGGGTGCGGCTGGTGTAGCGGCAGGTGCGGGGGCTGCCACCTCGGCGGCTTGCGCGGCGAATGGCAAGCTAGCAAGACCAGCCGTGACGGCAAGGCCAACTTGGCCGCTCAGAAATTCACGACGGGACGGAGGAGTAGTCATAGTCATGTTGAAGTGATTTTTGAAGAGATAGCTAACGCTGGATAAGGCAACAAATTAATGCAGTAAATTAAGGCCGCAAATAGACATAGCCTTCACGTGCTTGCAAACGAGCGATTTCCGCTACGCCTGAGGTGACGACCTTGGCTTCTAACAGCAACTTTGCAGGATCAATTTTCAAGGCTTTCAGCGAATTACTGCAAACGCGAAATTGCACGCCCATGGTCGCTAGGGGGCCGACGGTATCGACATACGGATTGCCATTTTTATCCTTCGCCCCTTCCACCAAAAAATCCACCCCATGCGCGAGTGCGACAATCACGATGCGGGTATCTGGCTCGGCTTTCATATGATTGATGGCATTGATCAAGGCGCGAAATGCTTGCTCATTGCCATCAGCGACGTGATACACCACTTGTATCGGCGTGCCGACTGGCAGGTTGCCAGCAGCCTGT
>JACPVY010000082.1 GCA_016197345.1 Burkholderiales bacterium | reverse complement strand
GGTCGCGTCCGACCTCGATCGACTAGAACGCCGAGCATGCGCCGACGAACCCGCGCGCGCACACGTCGAACAGCGCTGCCGTCGGCTCCGCGAGCGTGGGTGAGATCGCGGCGATGGCGGCGTGTAGCGTGGCGAGATGTAGCCAAGCCCATTTATCGGCTTTGCCGCGTAGATAAAAGCGATAAGCGCCTAGGCTGCCTAGGACGGCGGCGAGCAGGGTGGCGAGAGTTTTGTTCTTGTGCGATGGCATGCGGTGTTTCCTCAGCGATGAGCGGTCAATTGCAGCAATGAAAGGCGCTAGTATCGCCGAAAACGCAGGGGATTTTGTCTTTGCCCGACGATTTGCCGCGCTAGCGTGGAAATAGCATGTCGCCTTTTGCATCAGAAAAAATCGCTATAACGCATTTTTAGGACAGTAAAATTAGTTAAGCTTGCCGCAAGTCGAAAAAACACGCTATAATCTGCCCCTTTTCCCGCCCTCGAACACTTTTTTCTGGATAGATCATGGTCGTTATTCGTTTAGCACGTGGCGGCGCCAAAAAGCGCCCATTCTTCAACATCGTTGCAACTGATTCGCGCAGCCGTCGCGATGGTCGTTTCATCGAACGCATCGGTTTCTACAATCCTATCGCCGCTGGTCAAGAAGTTCCTTTCCGTATCGCGGAAGACCGTTTGGCATACTGGCAAGGCGTAGGCGCACAATTGTCGCCAACCGTTGCTCGTTTGGTGTCGAGCAAGAAATCGACCTAAGCTGGGATTGGTTTTGAACCAAACAGCTACGGGAACGAAGGTTCCCACAGATTTAGTAGTTGTCGGGCATATCATGGGTGCCTGGGGCGTACAGGGTTGGGTGCGGATTAGACCGTACTCAGCCGATGCCGACGCTATGCAGAGTGTCAAGACATGGTGGTTAGACAAGCCCGAAATGCACGACGTCGATGTGCGCCAAGTGAAATTACATGGCGGCGACGTGGTAGCACAATTCGTTGGCATGGTTGACCGCAATGGTGCAGAAAACCTCAAAGGTTGTGCGGTACATATTCCGCGCAGCCGTTTTCCCGCACTGGCTGATGGCGAATATTATTGGTCAGACCTAACTGGTTTGACTGTCGTTAATCTCGAAGCGCAACACTTAGGTGAAGTGCTGGGATTGATGGATAACGGTGCTCACCCGATTTTACGAGTAGGCACACCTGTTGCGCCGGAAGGTAAGGCGGTCAGCGAACGCTTAATTCCCTTTGTCGATCAATTCGTCAAACAAGTCGATTTGGCGGCAAAAACGCTGACGGTGGATTGGGGTTTGGATTATTAGTTTTTGCTTATTAATCGCCCATTGATTCACCTTTTTAAGCCGCGCTAGGCCAACAGCATGCAATTTGACGTCGTTACCCTGTTTCCTGAAATGTTTGCCGCGCTAACCCAAGCGGGTGTGACGCGGCGTGCGTTCGAGCAACAGCGCTGTCATTTACAGCTATGGAATCCGCGTGAATTTACGACGGATAACCATCGCACCGTAGATGATAGGCCATATGGTGGCGGCCCCGGCATG
>JACPVY010000081.1 GCA_016197345.1 Burkholderiales bacterium | reverse complement strand
AGTTTGAACCCTTGATGACGCTGTATTTGACCGATAACACGCCCGCAGAAGAAATTCAGCGCGCCAAAGATTCTGGCATCGTGCATGCGCTAAAGCTGTATCCCGCCGGCGCAACCACGAATTCCGATGCCGGTGTCACCGATTTGCGCAAATGTACGGCGACGCTAGAAGCGATGCAAAAACTCGGCATGCCATTGTTAGTGCATGGCGAAGTGACAGACCCGGCAATTGATATTTTCGACCGCGAAGCGATCTTTATCGACACCGTGCTGCAACCTTTGCGGCGTGATTTCCCGGCACTGAAAATCGTCTTGGAGCACATTACCACCAAAGAAGCGGCGCAATACGTAGCTAGTAGCGCTAGCCATCTCGCCGCCACTATCACCGCCCATCATCTGTTGTATAACCGCAATGAAATTTTCAAAGGCGGTGTGCGTCCCCATTATTACTGCCTGCCAGTATTAAAGCGCGAGCAACATCGCCTAGCGTTAGTCGCAGCCGCAACCAGCGGCGATCCACGCTTTTTCCTCGGCACCGATTCGGCACCACACGTCAAAGAAACCAAAGAACACGCTTGCGGTTGCGCGGGCTGCTACACCGCATTGCATGCGCTAGAGCTATATGCGCAAGCCTTTGAGCAAGCGGGAGCGCTCGATAAGCTAGAAGGATTCGCTTCCCTCTTTGGGCCACAGTTTTACGGTTTGCCTATCAATACCGATCACGTTGTGCTAGAGCGCAAAGCATGGACGATTCCCGCTAGCGTGACGGCGGCTGATAGCGTGGTAGTGCCGTTAGACGCGGGGCAAGAGTTGGCATGGCAGATGGTGTAAGTACTGCCGCGCAGCAGGGGAGTGCGCTAGAAGCGCAATTTTTGGCGCAAATCGACTGGCAACGACCTTGGCTGCGCAGTGTGCTGCCTGCCGCGCAGAGTTTTCTCGCCGCTGCGCCATCGAGCGCAAGCGCAGTGCGTGCGCGCTTGAGCGAGCTAGCTGCGCAGCGTGCGCTCTGCAATTGCGCTGGTTTGCCCTTGCAATTTGTCGAGCAAGCGTGCCTGCCTAGCGGCTGTGCCTACGAAAGCTTTATCTTCGAGCAAGGCCAGGTGCCGACCCGAGATAATCTACATGATTTTTTTAATGCCTTAGTGTGGTTGAGTTTTCCACAAATCAAAAAAGAGTTAAATCGCTTGCAAGCGGCGCACATTCGTCTGCATGGTGTAGGCCAGCAGCGCGGTGCTTTGCGCGATGCCGCCACGCTATTTGATGAAAATGCCGCGCTATTGTTGGTGGCAGATGATGTAGCAGGGCAGGCGCTCGCCTACGCCTTGCAGCAGCATCAATGGCAGGAATTTTTTCCACGCTTTACCGCCAGCGCCCAGCTTTATCTCTTTGGCCATGCCTTGATGGAGAAATTGGTGCAACCGTATAAGGCCATTACGGCCCATAGTTGGCTCGTGCCCGCGCCACCTAGCGTATTGCAGCAAGCGCCAGCACAGCAAATGGCTTGGCTAGACAGCCATATTGCGGCGCAACTACAACAAGCGGCACCAGTGCCAGCGAATTTCCAGCCCTTGCCGATTGCGGGTATTCCCGGCTGGTGGGCTGGGCAAGATCAAGCGTTTTATGACGATGTCAGCGTATTTCGGCCAGCACGTAAAAATCGTGTGAGCGTGATGCCGGGGTAGAATTCATTTTTGCGAGTGCCGAGGAGAGTAGCGTGGAAAAAGTATTGCGCGACAAAATTTTGGCAGTGACGCGGCGCGGCCCCACGCGTGAAATCGCGACGGATTTTTTCCGCGTCGCATTAGGCTTAATGTATCTCGACGGCATCATGACCGATGAAGAGGTGGATTTCAAGCGCTTAGACAAACACCTGAATCGCTTCATCTACCAAACGCTAGGCAAGGGTCATACCATCACCAGCATTTTGCAATTCATGAGCGGCCGCAAAGTGGTGCCAGTGCTGGAATCAGAAGTTTTTTTGACGGCATTTTCGCAATATTGCAATGAAGTGCCACTCGATAAAATCCCGGTGCTGCTATCGGTCAATTTGGCGGTGGCGAAGCAAATTTCTGGCTTGGAGTTAGATGGCCCGGTGCTGGAATGGATAGAGCGGCAAAAAATTAAGCAGGCGGCAGAAAATGTGCCGCCCGGTTAAGGCATTTTGAAGAAATGTGAAAAGTCGCACGATGTCAATGGGTGATAAAAAAGGCGAGCATTGACATAATCAGATGACGATTCGCATGGGCATGTGAACCCCGCTTAAGCCACGTCAAGCAAGGTTCCGCAGTGCGATTTCAGCACTGCCCACGACGGCATTAGCGCACGAAGAAAGTGCGATACCAGATCGTTAGCGTGAGCGCCACGGGCAGCAGATACAGTACATACCCCAGCACGCGGCGTGCTGAGAATTGCGTGAAGATTAGGCGTAGGCCGAGATAAGCCGAAAAGCTACCGCCCAGCACTAGCAAGGCAATGCGCGCTTGTGCTAGCCAAGTTGGCAGCCAGCCTTCGGCTTTTAAGTGTGTCAGCGTCAACATCGACAAACCTAAGAAAATGCCCATGCCTGCGACCGGGATCAAACCGAGTGCCAGACGTTGCCACGATAAATTGACGTCTCCAATCGTCAGCTTGGCGAGGCGTATGCAGAGCAAAATGGAACCGCCTAAGAGGGCGCCGCCAATGAGGATATACATGTGGTCGTGCTCAATCAACCAATTGGCAAGCGTGGTTTTCAGGGTGACGAGCCACTTACTACTCGACCATAAAAATGCGGCGGTAGCGATGCCTAGCATGCCGAAAGTGAGGGTGTAAGCTTGTTCGCTGCTGACATCTTTATTGTGTAGCGATAGGATTTCGCTGGCAGGCGTGCGGCCTGCTAGCTGCACGGCGCCGTCGTGTTGATCGGCGCAACGACCACAAGAATGGCAGGCCGATGCACTTTTCATATGACCAATATTGATCAAGGGAGCGCAATTGACGGCATGGCTACGGGTATGACTGCTTTTCCATGCCGCTTGATCTACCGCAAAATGCACTGGCGCGATTTTGGCTAATAGCGCAAAAACGCCATTTGCTGGGCATAAATAGCGGCACCAGACGCGCTTGCCGCGCCCATACAAATAGCCGACTACTAACGCAGCAACAGAGGAACCACCTAGCACCAAGAGCGCCGCTTGTGGGTATTCATAGACGCTGACCAATTGCCCATATACCGTGGTGCAGACAAAGGCGATAAAAGTCCAACCGCTCCAGCGTATCCAGCGCGGAATGGGTAAGCCTAGACCACGTAGGCTAATCCATTCGGTCATCGCTCCTTCTGGACAAAATACGCCGCACCAAACACGCCCGACCAACATCATCGACAACATCACAAACGGCCACCACACGCCCCAAAATAAAAATTGCGCAAATAAACGCAGATTATTGTAGAGGTGGGCTGATTCATTCGGGATGGGCATGAACGCCGGAATGATCAAAAGCGCTAAATAGGCGAGTACTACCAGCCATTGCACCGTCAAGATCACGCGTTTATGCCGCTGCATCGCTTGGCCGATGCGCGCCAGCCAAGTCGTGCGGCTGGCTTGCACGCGTTGCTGCACCAGAGCGTCACGCGGGATGAAGCGTAACGGCTGCACGCTAGGTGCGTGAACGCTAGCAGGGGGCGCACTAGCGTCTGGGGCGGGCGTGGCTGGCAACATAGATTCTTCTTTGCTGGCTAGATGACGATGAATGACTGAAAAATCAGACTGAAGCAAACTTATTTTGCGACGATTACACCCAAGGCTGTTTTCGGATGAAATTCGCCGACGAATTTATAGCTGCCCGCTTTCAATGGCTGGATCACGATAAAGCTAGAGGCACCTGGCGATAATACTTTTTCGATATGCAATTCGCTACTTTCAAATTCTTCAGGACCAGTCCCTTCATTTTTGAAGGCGATTTTGAATTTGGTATTGGCAGGTACTTCTATTTTGTTTGGCGTGAAATAGCCATCTTTTACCGATAAATTAAAGACAGGCAAATCTGCGGCATGAGCGATTGGTGTGGTCGTCGCAAATGCGCCTACGAGCGCAAAGCTAGCAGCGGTCAAAATGGTACGGCGAAAAATCGAAGTCATGATGCGCCTTTTATCGACATTAATAATTGATTTGTGCCCGTAAGCCCAACACTTTGATAGCACCTTCATTGCTGCCACCCGGGCGGCTAATGTATTGGAAATCAGGTGTCAGTTCAAATTGCTTAGACATGCGGAAGCGGTAGTATAGTTCGGCCACGCGTTCATTCTTTGCATTGCCCGAGAAATCAGCATAAGCACGGCTGGTACGCAGCCAACCCAAACCTATGCCTATGCCATCGGCGGCTCTGTCCCAATACGAACCATTGAAATCCAAGCCTAGCGTCACGGCACGATCAAAGCGCAAATTTCCACTCATGCTATGGCCATAGCGACCGAAAGCGGTGATGCCATCGCCAAAGCGTTGATCGAGCGATAAACCCCAGCCGCTATGTTTTTCCCCTAGCGTGATGTTTTCATCAAAGTGGGCCGCATTGCCGTGGCGCCATGCATAAAGGCGGGCATGGCCAGGTAAGCCATTTAAGCGCTGCTCGGTTTCCGCTTGCACGATGATCAAGGGCGTGCGCAGGCTGCGTTCGTAATTGGCGCCGCCATTGCCCGCACCCAACACGCCTAATGAGAGGCGATAGTTATCTGGTTTTTGGCTGACATTTTCATAGGCCAGCCGGAAACCCGGCGCGAAGCCATTGGCGTCGGCACCGATCTCACCACCCGCATCAAGCAATGGGTTATGCACAAAGGCTGAATTGATGAATTGGCGCGTTTCATCGTTGGCGGCCGCATTTTGATCAAAGAAGACAAAAGGATCGAGCTTGCCAAGCGTGATTTCTAGCGTTTCTTTTGAGAGCGGTTTATGGCCCTCTAGCGGCAGCGGAATATTCGCTTGATACCACACTTGCGCTAGCATCAATGGTGCTTCGTCAGAGTGGCTGAGTTGAAATGCGGTGCCATTGGGTTTGGCAAAGACTGGCAGGCTATTTAGGCCGCGTCCTTGCCCTAAGCGAAATTGCGCGACCATTTTTTGGTCAGTGCTACCGTTATTCGGCAAGGGTAACTCGACATTGACATCGCCGCGATAATTGAGCTGACTGCCAGAAGCTTGATCACCTTCCTGCGCCCGGTTCGATTTTTGCGCAACGGTAGTCAGGCTCACGCTCGCGGTCAAACCATCTAAACCATCCACTTTGCGCGCCGATTTTTGCATGGCGAGGGTTTGGTTTTCAATTGCTTTTAAACGTGCCGTGAGTTCTGGCTCTTTTTCGCTGAGGGTATCGGTGTTTAAGCCTTGCTCAACCAGTTTTTGCTGTTCTTCTAGCGCATTCACACGCTGCTGTAGCTTGCTGTTGTCTAGCGCGACCGTGCTGGTGCTGGCGGCTTGCGCATTCGCGCGCAGGGCTTGCACTTCTTTCGCTAAGGCCGCATTTTGTGCTTCCACGGCTTGCAAACGTTGATTCAATTGCTGTACTAGTTGTTCCAGTTTCGCCTTCGGCGCAGCGACGCTATGGCCAGCAAAACATAGCCCCAACGCTAACGCAAGGGCGCTCTGCCGCAGCCGGAAATTGGCTTGGTGCCGCATAATTAATAACCGCCCTTTTTACCGATCCCTGCATAGGTGAACGTATATTCAACTTCAAATGGTTTGAACCATGGGCGCACCCCGGTTTGGCGATCGGTATGGCGACCAAAGTGTTGGCTGCCTGTGCTCGCTGGTGGCGAAATCGTGAATTTGACGGTGTATTTGCCAGGGCCAAACAATTTGACGTTATCGCCATAGTGCGGGCCGTCATTGGCTACCATCGGCATGAAGGGGCCAGATACTTTTTGATTCGTGCCTTGCTTGGTTGCTTCGTAGGTGATGACTAAATACGGCACCCAACTGCCTTCAGGGAAGCCATTAGGATTATTAGCTAATGCTTTGATATCGACTTCCATGTGCATATCCGATTCCTCGGCTTTACGCATCATGCCTTCTGGCTCCATCGTCACTGGTTGCAAATAGACGCCAGCGATTTCCATGCCGTTGCGCTGCACGGGCGCTCCCATTGGATATTCAACCGCAAAGGCCGACGTGGCGAAGAGGCTGCTGACGGTAATCGTGGCGGCGGCAGCAAATAAGTGTTGAAAGCTGACTGGCATGGCAATCCTTGGCAAATAAGTTGTATATGCGAATGATAACAGTTCTTATTTGCGAAAACGAGCACAACGCATATTTTTGCAAAAAATTGCCAGAATTTTCTTGTGCTATTGAAGGATGTGCGCGCTAAGACCGTCGCATATCGTCTGTTGTTGGTGGAAGTGGTGCTAACTAGGCGTGATTGGGGCTGGGGCGGGTGTTGCTTCAACTAGGCTCGGGCGACATTTCGTTCTGCTCTTGATTCGCTTCTTGCTGCTGGGAGAGCCAAGATTCGGCCGCGCTAATCGTTGAGCGTAATTCGTGATTGGTAGCGTCGAATAGGCGTGCGATATCCTCAGTATCTAAGGCATGCAACGCCAATTCCAAGGCGCGGGCGGCGGCGGCAAAATCGACTGCGCCTAGCGTGCCGATTGAGCCGCGCATGGTGTGCATGACTCGCGCTGCATCTTCGATCCGCCCATCTTGCCAAGCAAGTAAGGCTTCTTCCATTTGCTGTGGTGCGCGTGTCACCATATTTTTGACTAAATTGCACAGCATCGCGCGGTAGGTGGGGTCATTTTCTTTGAGATTGACCAATTGCCCAAGATCAAAGCTACGCGAAGCGGTCGTCGCTAAAGGGGGGGGGACGACACTTGGTTTGCGGCTACGCAAATGTGGCAGGATGGTGGTGAGTAAGATATTGGCGCTGATGGGTTTGGCGATGAAATCATTCATGCCTACCGTTTTGCAGGCTTCGCGCTCGCTCGCTAGCACGCTCGCCGTCATAGCGATGATGGGAATATCCAGCTGCATTTCTTGCCGAATTTTTTTCGTGGTCGTTAAGCCATCCATCACCGGCATTTGCAAATCCATTAAGATCATGTCAAAGCTGGCGTCTTCAGCGCTCAGAAAGCGCAGTGCTTGCTCGCCATGTTCGGCCACAGTCACTTGCGCCCCGGCTGCTTCTAACATGCCGCTTGCTACAATTTGATTCAGTGGATTGTCTTCCACCAGCAGGAAGTGCGCACCTTCGAGACGGCCTGCTGGATCGTTATAGTTCAGATGTACGCCCGGCTGCAAAACCTGTTCTATGGTTTGGCGCAGGCGCGAACTGATAATGGGTTTGATTAAGAGCGCAGCGTATTCTTGTTTGTCTTGCGCTAATTTAATTCGGTTGCTCTCAAGCGCGCTGCTCATCAGGATCGCTGGTACTTGCTTGAGCCGCGGGGCATCTTGTCGCAAGATGGATAAGAGCATTAAGCCATTGATATCCGGTAAATGCCAATTCAATAACAGCACATCAAACTCTTGCCCCTTGTCCACGATTTGTAGCGCTGCCTCAGCAGAATTAGCGTGCCAGACTTGCCATTGCCAAGCGCGCATGGATTCGCATAAAAATTGGCTATTCTTCACGCTATCGTCCACCAGCAACACCCGCAGTGGTTTGCCTGCGGCGGCAGGCGCGGCGCCAGTGCGTTCAATACGGGTAAAGGGCAGGCGCACACAAAATTGACTACCTTCGCCTAGCTTACTGCTGACACTGATCTCACCTTGCATCATGGTGACTAGTCGCTGGCAGATGCTTAAACCCAAACCAGTGCCACCAAAGCGCCGCGTAATCGATGAATCGGCCTGCGCAAATGCAGAAAATAGCCGTGCTTGCTGTTCTTCACTCAAACCAATGCCAGTGTCGTTGACTTGGAAGATTAATTCCACCTGTTGCTGATCTTGCTTGCCTAGCGTGATTTGCAGATTGACCTCGCCACGGTGTGTAAATTTAATTGCATTGCTCAGTAGGTTCGTCAAGATTTGTTTCAAGCGCACGGAGTCGCCAAATAAAAAGGGCGGCACATCTTGGGCGACACCTATGTTCAGTTCTAAATCTTTCTCGCTAGAGGCGACAATCATGACATTCGCGACCGCGTTGAGGACGTCATCCAGTGCAAAATTTTCTGGAATTAATTCCATGCGGCCGGCTTCGATTTTGGAAAAATCCAGCATGTCATTGAGAATGGTCAGCAGGGCTTGGCCTGAATGATCAATCATTTCTAAGTATTTGCGCTGGTTGTCATTGAGCGTGGTATTGCCCAGTAAATGCGTCATGCCTAGCACCGCATTCATTGGTGTGCGGATTTCGTGGCTCATGTTGGCGACGAAATCCCCCTTCGCTTTGGCCGCGGCATCGGCATCATCTTTGGCTTTTTTGAACTCTTCCATCCGTAACGCAAGTGCTGCTGTGACAGCGCGGTTGAAGGAGGAAATGGCAATCAGCATGATCAGCGTAAATGCTGATGTAGAGACAAACATCGTAGCCCAAGCCACAGGTTGGGTCAGGTAAAAATCGATATTGCTAGGGAGTTGAAGTCTGCCGCTCGTAAAGCCAAAGCCAGTGGCGACAAAGGTGGTTGCCGTGGCGATGGCAAAAGCGATCCCCACCCGTGGTGAATAGAGCGTGCTGGCGGCAAGGCAGCTCAAGACTAGCCACCAAATGCCGGGTGCAGCAAGGCCAAAAGTCAGCAAGCCAGGCACGCCGACTATCCACAACAGCAGCATTAAAAGGCCTGCTTTAAAAGCAAAAGGAATCTTATTGAGGAAGATCACCACCGTTAGCACGATCAGGCAGAGCGCTAGGTGTAGGGAATAGACGGGTAACCAACCGGTGAAGGCACTGCGTGCCAAGGAGATAGGCATGGCAAGAATCGCGATCAGCAACAAACCTTTCCACATATGGTCGGCAAATTGCTGCCGAATGCAGGCAATTTGTTGCTCCATGTCGCCAGTCAACTGAAATGCGTCCTTGGTGCTTTTCATGAGATCTCATCGAGTGGTTGATTTTGAAATTTGTTTGTGTACAAGATTTCAGCAAAGTAACCAAAGAGCCTGCATGGTCATTCTAGCAGCAAGTTGTCTGTCATTGCGTGTTCAATATAGGGCTAATACAGTCGGCGCGGCCGGGATAGATGTGGTTTTTCGCTAACACCGCTAGGCTATAGCGTCACAGGCTTGGCTAAGAAATGTAATTGCTGCTGTTGGGCAAATTCGGCATCTAGCACTTGTGGGCTAAGTACATAAATGTATTGCTCAAACACCCGCGCTGCTAATTGGCTGTGAACATAGCGTAAATACACATAAAAACCTGCATTGCTCGCTTGTGTCACCATGTCTGCCTCTTCATTCGCCGACCAGACCAAGCATGCTCCAGTTGGCGCAAGATGGGCCGCAATGTGTTGCAATCCTGCGGGGGCATACATTTTTTGATTGCTGCTGGTCGATAAATACGAGGGGCCGTTATCGATATCGAGGCAAATCACTTGCCATTGAGCGCTATCGGCGATGATTTGATAGGCGTCACCAGCGATTAAGCGCGCACAATCGGGTGCCAATTGCAAGCCAGTGCAGAAATAGTGTTGATACCAGGCAATAATAGTCGGCACCAATTCCGCTACCGTCACCCGTGGCGCTTGTGGGCGCTGGGCGCCAGCCTTGATTGCCGCTGCTAGCGTAAAGCCTAAGCCTAAGCCGCCGATCAAGATCTCATCGTCGCTATCGTTGCAAAATGCCACGGCGAGCTCCCCCAAGACATCTTCCGAGGTGTGCAGCATGCTATTCATCAGCTCAATGCCGTCGAAACGGATCATAAATTCTTTCATGCCTTGCGTATAAAGCTCAAGCATGCCGTGCTCGGATGCATGCGTATCCAGTAAATCCCATGCCATGTTAACTACCCATCCCATAAAGTTTGAGGGCTGTCATTGTGCCAGTTTTTTGGCTGAGCGCCGCGATTGGCAACAGGGTATGCCGTAAAAAACATAGGGTTAATTGCATGGCCTTCAGCTTGTCTGCGCCAATTAAGGCATAATCTTGGGCCTACAAATCAATACCCATCCTCCCTTGGAGAGTTGCATGACATCTACCACCGGCGTGGTTTCCGAACATCCCACCGACAGCCAACATGAGACGGATGGCATTCCCGTTTCGCAAGTGATCCGTGCCCGCATCAAAGCGGCAAAAACGCGTTTTCATGCGAATGACAATATTGCCCAATTCATCCAACCGGGTGAATTGGATAAATTGCTCAGTGAAGTAGAAGGCAAGCTGCAAGGCGTGCTGGAAAGCCTCGTGATTGATACCGAGAGCGATCACAATACCAACGATACGGCGCGGCGGGTTGCCAAAATGTATTTGCGCGAAGTGTTTGCTGGCCGTTATGAAGCGGCGCCATCGCTGACCGAATTCCCCAATGCTTCGCGCTTAAACGAGTTGATGATCATCGGCCCGATCACGGTGCGTAGTGCTTGCTCGCACCACTTGTGCCCAATCATGGGACAGGTCTGGGTCGGCGTGATGCCAAATGAGCACTCTAATTTGATCGGTTTGTCGAAATATGCCCGTATCGCAAACTGGATCATGAGCCGGCCACAAATCCAAGAAGAGGCGGTGGTGCAATTAGCAGACGTCTTGCAAGACAAAATGCGGCCAGATGGCCTCGCGATTGTGATGGAAGCAGATCATTTTTGTATGCATTGGCGTGGCGTGAAGGACACTGGTGCGAAAATGGTCAATAGCGTCATGCGCGGCACCTTTTTGACGAATGCCGATTTGCGGCGCGAATTCCTTTCCTTGTTGCAATCAAGAAAAAATTAAGGAGCATCATGTTAGTTCGTCTCTTGTATGCAAGCCGTGTCGTGGGCAGTATGGCACAGCCTCTGATAGATGATGTGTTGAGCAAGGCGCGCAAAAACAACCCAGTGCTAGGCGTGACGGGGGTGCTGTGCTTTGGCGGCGATATTTTTCTGCAAGTGTTGGAAGGCGGGCGCGACGAAGTCAATGCGCTGTACAACAAAATCCTGCTAGACCCACGCCATAAAGATGTCGTCTTACTGGAATACGGCGAAATCGCCGAGCGCCATTTCAATAATTGGACCATGGGACAGGTCAACTTGCAAAAAGTGAATCCATCGGTGATGCTGAAATATTCGGCGCTGCCAGAACTCAATCCTTATGCCGTTTCGGGGCGGGCTTCGATGGCTTTGTTGGAAGAGTTGATTGCGATTGCTTCGATAGTTGGGCATTCGTAACCGCAATTTAGCTGCAAGATTGATGTTTTGCCATGCTAGATGGGAAACATCATTGGGGAATGCCGTAGGCGCTAGCGGGAATTGGACGGCGGTGGGCTGAATAGTTTGCTCGGATTGTGCATCACCGTCGCAATGTTGCTGCACTGCGAAGAAAAATACCGATATAGCGCGCTGCATTTGTTATGCTTGGGTTTTCTCGCCCCACTAGACCTGCCCATGCATGCCTCAGATTTTATTCACGATTTGGCTGTGATTATGCTCATCGCGGGCATTGTCACGATTTTGTTTCACTACCTCAAACAACCAGTTGTGCTTGGTTACATCGTGGCGGGCGTCATCATCGGCCCGCACACGCCACCGTTTCAATTAATCCACGACGAACACACCATCCAGATCTTATCGGAATTGGGCGTGGTCTTTTTGATGTTTTCGCTCGGTCTTGAATTCAGTTTGCGTAAGCTAGGCAAAGTCGGTGCTACGGCTTTTGTGGTGGCGCTGGGCAAAATTGTGATGATGGTCTGGATCGGTTATCAAATCGGCCTACAGCTTGCGTGGAGTGCGATGGATGCCTTGTTTTTGGGGGCGATGCTATCGATTTCTTCCACCACCATTATCGTCAAAGCGCTAGACGAGCTGGGCATGAAGCAAGAACGTTTCGCCCACTTGATCTTTGGGATTTTGATCGTCGAAGATATTTTAGCGATTGGTATGATGGCCTTGCTGACTGGTATCGCGATGAATGGCACCGTCGATGCGGGTGACGTGTTGGCAACCGTGGGCAAGCTCTCGCTCTTTATGATCGTCTCGCTGGTGCTGGGCTTGTTGATGGTGCCGCGCTTGATTGATTATGTTGCCCGCTTTAAAAGCAATGAAATGTTTTTAGTTGCGGTACTGGGCTTGTGTTTTGCGTTTTGCCTGATCGTGTTGAAGCTCGACTATAGCGTCGCGTTGGGTGCCTTCATGATAGGCGCGATTATGGCCGAAGCCCGCAGCCTGCATTTGATCGAACGCTTGATTGAACCTGTGCGCGATATGTTTTGTGCCATCTTCTTCGTCGCGATTGGTCTGCAATTTGATCCAAAAGCGCTAGTCGAATATGCCTTACCGATCACCGTGATTACGCTAGTGGTGGTGTTTGGCAAAATCTTTAGCGCGACCATTGCCACGCTATTTACCGGGCAGGGTGGGCGCACTTCGATGCGGGTTGGCATGGGCTTGGCGCCAATCGGTGAGTTTTCCTTCATTATCGCTGGCTTGGGCCTGAGTTTGAAAGTGACGAGCGCCTTTCTCTATCCTATCGTGGTGGCGGTCGCGGCGATTACCATTTTGTTAGCGCCGTATCTGATTAAACTATCTGATCCTTTACTCAATGCGATAGACAAAGTACTACCGCAAAAAGTGGTGGCGAAAAGTTTAGCGTATACCCGGTGGCTACGTAGTTTGCAGCTAGAGGGCGACAAAGCGATGATGGCAATGATTTTCAGCAAGATTATTTTGCAAGTGCTGGTTAATTGCTGTTTGGTGGCGACCGTATTCATCGCGGGCGCATATTTGGTCGGCGTGATTGAGAAAATGCATTGGTTTGCGTTGAAGCAAGAGCATCTACAGCGTAGCTTTGTGTGGGGTGGCGCTTTGTTGATATCGGTGCCGTTCTTGATCGCTACTTACCGCAAAATGCAGGCTTTATCGATGATGTTGCAAGAAGTGTTTCACTTGCCGGATTTAGTCAACCCCTTACGCATCGCTTTCCGGCGCTTTTTGTTTGAATTGATCCCCTTGATCACCATTGGCTGGATTTTATTGTTGATCACCATCATTAGCGGCCGGATTTTGCCGCCGCCAGAATGGTTGTTGGGGGTGATGTTGGTGGTGACGGCAATCGCTACGGTGTTTTGGAGCTTTTT
>JACPVY010000153.1 GCA_016197345.1 Burkholderiales bacterium | reverse complement strand
GATAACACTAGCATTGCATAAAATGCTGACTTGTTTTGTTTGCGCCTCGCCTCGCGATGAGGCAGCAGATTAATTCTAATCATCAGCCAAACCTCCGCAGCGCCAAGCCGCAGGCAACCAGATATGCTGGCGCTTCCTGCCGCAGTTGTTTTTCACGTACATTGGT
This sequence comes from Burkholderiales bacterium, assembly GCA_016197345.1. Lineage (GTDB taxonomy): Bacteria > Pseudomonadota > Gammaproteobacteria > Burkholderiales > Burkholderiaceae_D > JACPVY01. The sequence continues at coordinate 2,700 of JACPVY010000153.1, read as the reverse complement.
GGAAAGTTGCATACCTTTGAAAGGGCTTACGACGGTGGTCGAAATTTTGGTGCGATTAGCAACGATTTCCAGCAAGCCAGGAATCACGGCACAGCCACCAGCCAAAAATAACTGATCGACCTTGGTGTAGGGGGTAGAGGTGAAGAAGAATTGAATTGCGCGCGTGACTTCCATCGCGGCGCTTTCCAAGAAAGGATTGAGTAAATCGTTTTCGTAGCCGGGATCAAGATCACCGCTCTTCTTACGCGCTTCCGCATCTTCGAATGGGAGGCCGTAAGCACGCACAATGTCTTGTGTCAGTTGATTGCCGCCAAAGGGCTGCTCACGTTCATAAATCGTTTGCCCATCGAGCATCACGGAGATATGCGTGACCTGTGCACCGATCTGGAACAGGGCAACGACTTGGCCCACGCCACCACCGGGCATCATGGCCGTGATACGGTCAATCGCAGCGCGTGCAGCATAGGATTCGATATCCATCACCACCGCTTTCAAGCCTGCTGCTTCTGCGATAGCCACCCGATCTTCGACTTTTTCGCGACGGGACGCCGCTAACATGACCTCGACGTCATCTGGCGAATTTGGCGCAACACCGATCACGTCAAAATCGAGACTGACTTCATCGAGAGCAAAGGGGATGTATTGACTGGCTTCAGACTCGACCTGCACTTCTAATTGGTCTTCTGATAAGCCGTTGGGGAGAATGATTTTTTTCGTAATCACTGACGCCGGCGGCATTCCTAGCGCCACTTGCTTGATGCGCGTACCGCTTTTTTTCCAAACGCGGCGCACCGCTTCGGAGACTTGATCAATGTTTTCGATGTTGCCATCGACCACAGCCCCACGCGGTAGCGGTTCAGAGGCATAGCGCTCTAGCCGCAACTCGTTTTTGCCAGCTTCGGCCAACTCAACGAGCCGCACGCCAGACGTGCTGATATCCAGCCCGATCAGTGGCGGCCTCTTTGTGCCGAGCAAAGCTCCAATATTCTGCATCAAGGGCAAATCTCCAGAAGTACGTTGTTTCCAGTTGGCTTGCACTCTTTCGACCCGCCTTGCGGGCTGATGAAAAGTGAATTTTTTAGGAAAATTTCGTTTAAAAACCTGTATTTAGGCAACATATATAAAAGAGTACATTAAATCCTAGCAATAAGGCTCCGCCCATGTAAAGCGATTTCTATTTTGCTACCAGCAAAAGCGTTGCCAAAATCCTACGCTCACAACCGCATTTATTACCCCGCACTGTGCTATGCCACACCTAATTCATAGCTGGTTGCGGCGCAGCATAGGCAGCCAACAATTTTTCCGCCTTTTGTTGTTACTGCCCACATCATCCGGGCTTTTGCGTCTGCTACAGCGGACCTGCTTTATAATTTGGTAAGTCAGTCCGACTTGGCAACAACTTTCTCCTTGCATCGCATGACACCTCATTCACCTGAAGTTCCCGGTACACCATCAGCGCCTGCCATTAAGCCGCCGCGCCATTTCGCACTGCGCCTGCTGATCGGCTTAATCGTCGGCATCGTCGGCCTGATCTTGATCGTCATTTTGACCGTCTGCTTTGGTTTAGCGATGGCCTATCCCAACCTGCCCGATCTTGATTCTCTGACCGATTACCACCCCAAAATCCCGATGCGGATTTTTTCTGCAGACAATGTCTTAATTGGCGAATTCGGGGAAGAACGGCGCAATCTCGTGCGCATCAAAGATATTCCCGATGTCATGAAGAAAGCGGTACTGACTGCGGAAGATGATCGCTTCTACGAGCATGGCGGGGTGGACTATGTTGGGATAGTCCGTGCCGCCCTGAACAACTTATCTGGCGGCCCCAAGCAGGGCGCTTCTACGATCACACAACAAGTTGCGCGCAATTTCTTTCTTTCCAGCGAGCAAACCTTAAAACGCAAGGCTTACGAAATCTTGCTGGCATGGAAAATTGAACACAATTTACCAAAAGACCAGATTCTCGAAGTATACATGAATCAGATATATCTTGGGCAACGTTCTTTTGGATTTTCCTCTGCAGCTCAGATATATTTTGGCAAGTCTTTGCAGGAAATTTCAGTTGCCGAAGCTGCAATGTTAGCAGGATTGCCTAAAGCTCCCTCTGCATACAATCCTGTCGTCAACCCAAAACGCGCCAAAGCACGCCAGCAATATATTTTACAACGGATGTTGTCTTTAAATTACATTACTGCTCAGCAATATGAACAAGCACGCAACGAAGAGCTGAAAATCAAGCCAGACAGTAATGAATTTGGTATGCACGCAGAGTACGTCGCCGAAATGGCGCGACAACTAGTATATGAGCAATTTAAAGAAGAAGCCTACACGCGCGGCTTGAACGTGTTTACCACCATCACCAAGGCCGATCAGGATGCAGCCTACCTCGCGTTGAGGCGCGGTGTAATGGAATACGAAAAGCGCCATGGCTATCGCGGCCCAGAAGCTTTCATCACCATTCCCGATGCCAAAGACGAAGCTGATGAAGCGATCGAAGCTGAACTTGCCGAGCACCCCGATAGCGATGACATGGTAGCTGCGCTAGTGATGAAAGTGACGCCTCAGAAAGTGTACGCGCAATTAGCTTCTGGCGAAGAAATCACCATCAGCGGTCCAGGCTTAGCCTTTGCCAGTACTTGGTTAGGGGATAAAGCCGCGCCAAGTCACCGCATTAAACGCGGTGCCGTGATTCGCGTCGTG
>JACPVY010000152.1 GCA_016197345.1 Burkholderiales bacterium | reverse complement strand
GTGCCGCAAGGTGTGGGGGTTCGAGTCCCTCCGTGGGCACCAACATTGAGATCAGTACTGCGTACTGGTGTCGCAAAAAGCCGTAAGCTCTCTATGATGCTTGCGGTTTTTTTTCGCCCCAAGCTTCCTCAATCTTCCTGATTCAACCCGCAATAAACGTCGGCAACTCTTTCCACACCACGGCACCATAAGCGATCTTTTCTACATCTTGCGCCGCTAATAGCGCAATTTGCTCTACGCTTAGCGTCGGCTGCCACGCTTTTAAAATGCGGATTGTTCCAGCGTGACACACCACAATCGCCTCGCCCCCCCCATCGACCCGAAGCAGTTGTTGCAAAAATGCCAGCACTCGCTGTGTCATTTGCAACACAGTTTCTGCACCACCCGGCGCGTAATGCAGTACATCAGCCGCCCACGCATCAATTTCGCTGCGCGGAATCTGCTCCCACGCGGCCATTTCCCAGCGGCCAAAATCCATTTCCCGCAGACGCTCGTCTTCGATGAGCGACACCTTGCGTGCCAGCGCTAAGCGTTGTGCCAAAACTTGCGCGCGTTGTTGCGGACTGCTATACAAAGGCGCGTCACTAGCCATTTTCTCCAATGCCAAAGATAGTGGGGCGATACAAGCCGCCAACACTGGCTCTTCTACCAATAAATCACTCGCACCATAACAAACCCCAGCCGCAATCGCTGGCGCAGGATGACGGATCAGCGCGAGTCGCATCGCTTAAACCAGTGCTGGGCGAGCCACGCCAGCCAATAAAGCCAAATACATCACTGCCTCGGCCACTTGCTGCGTCGCCCCTAAACAATCACCAGTGAAGCCGCCGATACGACGTTGCATCTTCCAACCCATCCAAGCGGTCGCTACCGCGGCACACGCTAGCGCTAGCAACATCGCTATCCATGGCAAATAGCCGAAATAAGTAAAACAAGCCAGCAGTGCAAACACAGGCAAACACGCCATCACATATTCTGCTTTTGAAATCTGCTGCGCTAAAGGTTTGGCCTTGCCTTGGTCTTTCGCGTAATCCATACACAAAATGATGCTGGTGGCTGCGAGGCGCGAGGCCGAATGCGCTAGCAACAGGCTAGCCACCACCCACTTTGGTGGCAAATTGGCTAGGGCACTGCATTTAAGTGCCAGCATCAAGGCAATCCCGATCGCACCATACGCGCCGACACGGGAATCCTGCATGATTTCTAGCACCCGCTGCACGGTATAACCGCCACCAAAGCCATCGCACATATCGGCGAAGCCATCCTCATGAAACGCCCCGGTTAAATAGACGCCCGCAATGGTGGAGAGCAAAACCGCCGGGGTTTGCGGCAAAATCTGCGCGAACAAGTAATACACTAGCGCCACCACCGCGCCGACCACCAAACCCACCCACGGGAAATAGCGCACCGAGGCTTGTAGCCAGCTAGACTCAAAACCGACCCACGCCGGAATCGGTATGCGCGTGAAAAACTGCACGGCGATGAAAAATAAACGTAGTTGATGCACGATTGTTTGCATGACTGTTTGCATCTTTTTTTATTGATTGAACCTCTTTCGAGCGCGATTTCAGCGATTCAACTAGCAAGCGCGCCATCGACTTCCGCCGCCGCAAAACTGGCCATCTCAACCAAGAAATTACGCGCCGCCTGTAACAAAGGCAGCGCTAGCATCGCGCCACTGCCCTCGCCCAAGCGCAAGCCTAGCGTCAGCAAGGGTTGAGCGCCGAGAAAATCCAACATCGCACGATGCCCACTTTCATCCGAGCAATGCGCAAACACGCAATACTCTTGCACTTGCGGCGCCAGCAAACGCGCCACCAGCAACGCACTGGTGACGATAAAGCCATCAATCAAGATCAGTTTGCGCATACTCGCCGCTTGTAGCATCGCGCCGACCATCATCGCGATCTCAAAACCACCCAAATGCGCCAAGATTTCTAGCGGCTCGCTAACCTGCGCATGCAAGGCTAGGGCACGCGCCAAAACGGCCTGCTTGTGCGCCACGCCTGCGGGCGCTAGCCCGGTGCCCGCACCTACGCAAAGCGCCAGTGGCAGATCGGTGATTTTTTGCATTAAGGCGCTGGCAACCGTGGTATTGCCAATTCCCATTTCCCCCAATATCAGCACATTCGCAGGCGATTCCGCTACCAATGCCATCCCGGCCAGCAAAGCTTGCTCGCACTCTAGCGCCGACATCGCGGCTTCACACGCCAAATTTTTGCTCCCCATCGCTATTTTTCGATCTAGCAAAGCGCTACGCGCTGCAAACACATGATTGACGCCTGCATCAATAATCTGCAATGGGCAAGCATGCTGGCGCGCAAAAACATTGATCGCCGCTCCGCCTGCCAGAAAATTTTCCACCATTTGCCATGTCACGCTTTGCGGAAATGCAGAGACATTTTCCGCCATCACCCCGTGATCGGCGGCGAAAATGAAGGCACTAGGTTGCAACGCGGCAGGTTGAGTACTCTGGCAGACCAGACCAATTTGCAATGCGAGGCTTTCTAATTGCCCAAGGCTGCCGGGCGGCTTGGTTTTATGATCGATGAGTGCTTGCAACTGCGCTTGCAAAGCAGGCTGTACGATGGAGGAAATGGCGGGCACGCGAAAAGTGGCGGAATAAGCAGACATGGGGACAGGATTCAATCAAGTTATGGTGAGCGGGCAAGCTAGCGGACGCGGGCGAGGCGCGAGTGTAGCCTTGCGCTTTCATTGCTGTCAATTTACCTGTTGCAACTTTCAGCGAGTTTTCAGATTATTCCGCATTGCATCATCATTTGCTTGAGCTTTGGCGGCAAATATTCAATACTAGCTACCTGCTTAGCAGCATCACAATCAGATGTTTTCAAGGTTTCAAGATTCAGCATTCACTTGCCAACGCGGGCGGCCTCATAGGCCAGCTTTCTGACTATTTGTTTGCAGGAACACACTATGCTGCTTTTTCGTCTTTTTCTTACCCTCCCCCGCCTTACGCTCACTTGCTTGTTTTGCGCCCTCAGTATGTGCTGCAACGCGAGCTATGCCGAGAATATTATTCATCTCGTGTCGGCTGAATATCCGCCTTATTTTGGTGCGGGTTTGCCACATGGCGGTGCAGTGACGAATATTGTGGTGCAAGCTTTTCGCCATAGCGATTATCAAGTCAAGGTGCAATTTTTACCGTGGGCGCGCGCGCTATCGGAGGTGCGCGCCGGCAACGTTGATGGCATTATCGCCTTACCCAATTCCAATTCACGTGAAGATGAATCGAGTTTGGCGTTTTCTACCCCCATCAACACGCTGCAAATTGGCTTTTACAAACAACGTGACCGTGGCATCGAATTCAAAGAATTGACTGAACTGAAGAGCTTTAAAATTGGCTCAGTACGTGGCATTAGCAATCCGCTCGAAATCACTGCCGCCAATCTGAATACATTGGAAAGCTTGGACGACATCACTAATCTGCGCAAACTCGCAATTGGTCGCTTGGATTTGGTCCTGACGGACAAAATGGTGGGTAAATTTTTGCTAGAGAACCGCTTAAGCGATATGCGCATTGCCTTGAACTGGCAAGGCAATGTGGTCGCTAATCGAGATCAACATTTAGCACTTTCACGCAAACGTGCAGGCTTTGAGAAAAAATTACAGGCGTTTAATGATGGCTTAAAACAGATGGCGCTCGATGGCAGTCTCAAAGAATTAATCAACCAAGCGGGGCTGGAAATGCCGCAAAATCATATCAATTAAGTCAATTCATTTCCTGCAAGCACACTTCATTTCCCGCAAGCAGCATAGACGCACAGCGACATCAAATATTCGCGTGAACAAGTCTCTTTTCTACCGCTTTTCCCTTGCCATCCGAATAAAATCGAGTATGCTCCTGTGTGAGCATGCAAGCCCGGCGACCTCAACCGAGGTTCAAAGCTGGCCCAATTTTTGCATACTATCCTTTGCCCTAGCTCATATCAAATCAGGCAAAGGGGGCGTCAACTGGAAACGCCCATCTCCGCTTCTCCCCCTGATGATAACGATAGCCCAAAGGAGTTTTATATGGAGCATCTTGCTACCCCATCTGTTGCCAAGCCCATGCAACACATGAGTGACGCACGTGACCCTGCTTTACCACAGCCCGTGCTAATTTTGACTGAACTCAACCCCGTCGCCATTATTGAAGGCGTCATGCTAGACGATGGTTTTAAAGCTGAAGAAGAAGTGATTTCCTGCGGGCAGATGCGTGAAACCTGCCCACATTGCCACGACACCCATTTGCAACTGGTGTTGCGACAAAAAGCGGTGAAGTTATCGCATTTGTTTTGCCCGAATTGCACACGCTGCTACCATGCAGCCTACGAAGAC
>JACPVY010000151.1 GCA_016197345.1 Burkholderiales bacterium | reverse complement strand
GCCTACCGTGTTTGATGGCACCTCTAATCGTTTGGGTGGCGGTTTAGAAACCTTGGGTTCGATGATTAATTTCAAAGAAGGCTTGGACCAAACCACGGGCAATCCGCTTGATGTTGCAATTAAGGGGGATGGCTTTTTTGTCGTCAAAAAAGATGGCAATTTGTTTTATACCCGCGCCGGGAGCTTTCATTTCAATGAAGAGAAATTTTTGGTCAATAGCTCTGACCAACGCGTGCAGATGTTGCAAAATGGCCGTTTGGCTGACATTTCCCTTTCTAACGCGGCCGTGGTCAAGGCCAAAGCAACCGCGAATGTGACAATTAGTGGGCAATTGAATATGCCGGCTACGGTGCCCAACCCCAGTGTCCCACAAGACCCACCAGCGCTTGATGTTTTTGATGCGAATGGGAAGAAGTATTCGCTGACGTTTGATTTTGTACAAAGTGCAGCCAAAGAATTCACTTTGCGTCCTTCAGATGGCAATGCGGGCGGTTCGTTTGATCAAACCTCGTTCGTTATTAACTTCAATAACACCATTGCCAGCCCACCTTCAATTAATTTGGTGTATACCCCGCCAGCTGGCGGTTCGCCAATCAAGATGAAAGTTGATTTATCCACTGGATTGACGGCAGGTTTGGCGACTTCTAGCTTGAAGGCAACGCAAGATGGCGCGGAACCTGGCAAGCTTGCTAGCGAGTCGATTGATGAGAAGGGCGTGGTGGTCTTTAAGTATTCAAATGGCGAGACACAAAATGGTCCGCAGCTAGCGCTCGCCAATTTCGCCACTGTCACCGATTTGGAACAGGCTGATGGCGGTAATTATTCTCTGAAAACTGGACGTGCGGTCGAATACGCCCATGCGGGTGACCCTACCTTTGGCACTTTGAAGGCCGGCCATCGCGAAGGCTCTAACGTCGATCTCGCCGAAGAATTCGGTAATTTGATTTTGATGCAACGCGGTTATCAAGCGTCGTCGCATGTGATCAGTACCGCCAACGACATGATTCAAGAGCTATTTGATATGAAAGGCCATCGTTGATGGCGGCCCAGTCTGACAAATCTGCGGCGAGCCAAGCGGCGCCGCAGGTGCGTCCCTTCCGGTTGCTGTCGCAAACGACGCTTGATGCGCTGACGGCGCAGGTAACGCCAGTTGTGCAGCAATGGGCGGCGCAATGGGGGCTGGGGCAAGATGTAGCGCTACGCAGCACCCGTTTTACGGATGTGAAAGCGTCTGCATGGCGTCAGCGCTGGGTGGATGGCGAACGTGGCATCTTTTTTGGTTGGCAAAGTGCGCTAGTGCAAGAAATACAAACGGCGATGTTTCCACCGGATCATGGCAACGCAGCGGGGCAGCGCGCACGCTTAGCGCCTATCGGTGCGCAGCAAGCGTTTGATGCGCTGCTAGCGGCATTGAAACTGGTCTTGTTACCACCATCGGCATTGCGCGATTTGCAAATTAGCCAGCCAACGCTTGAGGCGAAAACGGGTTCCGGGGCGATCTTATTGCAGATCAGCATAGGCAATCAAAGCTGTGATGTCTTGCTCAATGATGCGGCCGTGCGGGGCGTGGTGCCGGCTAAAAGTGGGACAGGTAGCTTGCCTGCATTGGGTAAAGTCAACTTGCTGCATCTATTACGTGACACACCTTTGCAATTGGAGGTGGAAATCGGCCGCGCTGATGTGCCGTTAGGAAGTTTGTTGACGGTCGGTGTGGGCGATGTCATCAAACTGAAGACGGCGCTAGAGCAACCTGTTAGCGTAAAGCTGCCAAGCGCGAAGAATGGGACAGACTTCTGCCGTGCCTATCTTGGTAAAATGCAGGATGCGGTGGCAATTGAGTTAGTCGCTACAAAGTAAGCACAAAATATGCAGAAAATAAGCGCAAAATCAGCACGCAGCATTTAGCAAAAATAAGCAAAAAACACATTACTTAGGAAAATCCGCATGACTTCGACATTGGATAACGAGAGCGCAGAAAATCAGGTGCAAGCCCAATTGATTGGATTGCCTGAATTGCAGCCACAAAAAACCAGTGGCCCAGCATTGTTAGGTGGCAATACGGCATTGCTGGACGGCGTGAAAGTCAATTTGTCGGTGGTGCTAGGCTCGGCCCAGACTTCGCTCGGCGAATTGATGCAATTGCAGGAAGCGGCTGTGCTGAAAGTGGATAGAACAGTCGATAGCCCGGTTGATCTGGTATTGAATGGCAATGTCGTAGCACGTGGTCAGTTAGTCGCCGTCGATGAACATTTTGGTGTGCGCATCACTGAGATTGCGCAGTCGAGTAAATCCTAATGCAATGGCTGACACGTTCTTACGCTCTCGCCCGTACGCAAGTGCTGGTGCGTGCGGCTGTGCGAGTGGTGGCGAGCTTGGCGACAGGCTTGATCGCCCTGATGCTGCTAGCCCATCCGCTGGCGAATGCTGCTGAAAGTGCTACCGCAATAAATAGCGCTAGTAGCGCCTGCAGTAGCAGTAATAGCAGCTGTAGCAGTAATAGCGGCAGCAGCGTCGCTAGCGTCAGTGCCAGCGCTAACGCTAATCCAGTTGCGTCCCATCCACCAGCGATCCCGTTCAAACACGACACCGGTGTGGCCTCTTCTTCTCTCGGTGGTGGTGCAGTTGGTGTCCTTTTGATTTCTGCGGTGACCATCGTCGGGGTGATGTGGGCGCGCAAAAAACTCAATTTAGTCAATCCACAACATGCTCAAGGCACGCTATTACGCATTCTCGAAAGCCAACGCCTAGGGCCACGCGCGGTATTGTCGGTGGTGGAATTTGATGGCGGGCGCTATCTGATCGCGCAAAGCGAACATGGCTTGCAATGCCTCGCCGGGCCAAATGGGCAGTCGCCAACCTTAGCACGGCAGGAGCAAAGCTAATGGCGGCCCATCCAAATCATGTAGGGGCGGCACCTCTCCCATCAATCTTGCCTACAGCGATGCGTGGGCAACAAAATTGCTCACCCTATAAAAACGTGACGCATCGTGTTGCCGCTTGGACGCGCTCTCACGTAGGGTGGGCGACCCGCCCACCAATGCATGCAGCAATAGCATCGGCTACCAATGGTGCGGCCAAGGCTGTCCCTAAAAATACGCCTTCCCATAGTCGCCAAACGCGCTTATGGCCAGCATTCGCCTTCCTGCTGCTATTAGCCTGCCTCTGCGCTACCGGCTTTGCCTTTGCGGCTAGCGCCGCTAGCCCAGCCAGCCCCGCCGTTAGCTTACCTGGTGTACAAGTTAGCCTCAATGGCGCGAGCAGTGGCGAGATGTCGTCGGCCCTGAAAATCTTCCTTGGTTTAACGGTCTTGAGCCTAGCACCGGCGATTTTGATGTCGATGACGGCTTTTGTACGCATCATCATCGTCTTATCGATGCTACGCCATGCGCTAGGCATGCAAGAAACACCGCCAAATACCGTGATTGTCAGCCTTGCCTTGTTTTTGACCTTTTTCACGATGTCGCCGACTTTTAACGAAGTCAATACCAAGGCGCTACAGCCTTACATGAATGGCACGATGGTCGCTGATAAAGCGCTACAGCAGGCGGTGTTGCCCATGCGTGAATTCATGGTGCGGCAAACGCGTGAGCAAGATTTAGCCTTGATGGTGGAATTAGCAAAAGCTGAACAGCCGAAGACGATGGATGATATCGGCATGTTGCAATTGATTCCTGCTTTCATGCTGTCGGAATTGCGCTCGGCATTTCAAATTGGCTTTGTCATTTTCTTGCCGTTTTTGCTGGTCGATTTAATTGTTTCTAGCGCCTTGATGTCGCTTGGCATGATGATGGTGCCGCCTGCCTCGATTTCATTGCCGCTGAAGATTTTAATGTTTGTGCTGATTGATGGTTGGAATTTGATTGTGCGAGCCTTGCTCGGCACCTTCTCATAGCGTTGATCGGCCTTGGTGCGCGCCTTAGCATCTGTTTAGCACCTGTTTTGCACCTATTTTTTGGAAGGTTAATCATGACTGCAAGTACTATGGCCCTGTTAGATCAGGATGAGTTAATGCGCTTGGCATTAGCGGCAAGCGGTGAAAACGATACTGGCGCCGCCATCGGCTATCTGAAAGAAGCGATTTCCCGCCCGGACGCGCGCGCCATCGCGCATTTTTTGCTTGGCGCAGAATACGCCACTATCAAAATGTATGACCGTGCGATTGAAGAAATGCAAAAAGCGCTAGAGATGGATGCTTCGCTGGCGATTGTGCGTCTGCAACTAGGCTTGCTGTGGCTCTCTAGCGGTGTGGCTGAGACGGCGGCTACGGTGCTCGCGCCATTGCAAGAATTGCCTGCCGACGATCCACTGCGCTTATTTGGTGCCGGTTTAACGCACTTGATGCGCGACGAATTCACGGAAGCTTCCAGTAATTTGCAAGCTGGTATTGCGCGCAATGATAGCAATCCAGCCTTGAATACCGATATGCAAAAAATTGTGCAAGAAATCGACAATTTGCGGGCGCAAGGCAAAATCCCAGCGTCTGAGGAAAAAGCCAAAGTCGACGAGACTGAAAGCGATAGCCAGCATATCTTGCTCTCCGCTTATACCAGCACCACTACTCACTAGGAGAAAAGTCTATGGACGCCCTAGCGCAGCTAGAAAAAATGGAAGGGTATTTGGCGCAAGATCCTGGCAATTTTGAATTGCTGGCGCGCGTTATTGACCTCGCCTTAGAAGCACAGCAATGGCAGCGCGCCTTGACGCATACCGAAGCGGCGGTGAAGCAATTTCCCGACGATCCTTATATGCGTTATCGCCGTGGACATGCCTTATTCGCCTTGCAGCAATATGCAGAAGCAGAAGCCGCTTTCGCCAGCGTCGATGACCACAACATCAATCTCAGCATCAGCTTAGCCATCGCGCAACAAGCGCAAGGCAAGCATCAAGAGACTGTCGATACCTTGTTGCCATGGGAAGATGCACCAGACTTGCCAGCGCATGGTTTGTTAGCGTTGTTGCGCTCTATGCACCATGTCGCCCAGCTAGAGGAGGCAATGGCAATTTTCCATACGCATCAAGCGCGCATGATGCAAGAAGCGAGTGTGCTCTCTGCGGTGAGCTTGATCTTGCTCGACTTGAATCAAATCGAAGAAGCAGGGCGCATGAGCGAAGCGGCGCTCGCGCTTGGCCCACGCCCACTCGAAGCCTTGTTGACGAGTGGCACGCTGGCACTTGGTTTTGCTACACCAGACATTGCGGTGGAGCTATTCAATGAAGTGCTGACTCTGCAACCGAAAGAGGGACGGAGCTGGGCCGGTTTAGGGATGGCGAGCATGCTCAAACGCGATATGCATGGTGCTATCGCCCAATTGGAAAAAGCAGCGCAATATCTGCCCACCCACATCGGCACCTTGCACACCTTGGCGTGGTGCAAAATTTTTATTGGGGACATTGCTGGCGCGGGACAGGTGTTTGAACAAGCCTTGGCGCTAGACCGCAATTTTGGCGAAAGCCATGGCGGTATTGCCGTCGTAGCGGCGCTGCGTGGCGAGCGTGAAGTGGCGCAAGCGGCGATTGAGCGGGCCTTGCGCCTAGATAGGCAGGGGCTGGCGGCACGCTATGCCGAAATGGTGCTCTCGGGCGTTACTGCTGACCCCGAGCGTTTCCGCGCCTTAGCGTTCAGGATCATGAGCAAACACCCCTCTAGTTTTGGGAATAATTTGGCCGAAGTGGTGCAGCGCTTTGATGTGCATTGAGCACCAGACGACTCGTAAATTACTGATGGAGAAACCGCGACGATGCGCGCTGACCTTGCCCTGCAACTGCTAGCCGATGTGCTGTGGAATGCCTTATTGATTTCGGCGCCATTGCTGGCGGTCACGCTGCTGGTCGGCTTGTTGGTCAGCGTGGTGCAGGTGGTGACGCAAGTGCAGGAAGCTTCGCTGACCTTTATTCCGAAAGTCATTGCCGCAGTGGTGGTGTTGGTGGTGTGCGGGCCGTGGATGCTTAAGCGCTTAGTCGCTTTTTCCGCCAATTTGATCGCGAATATCCCCACCTATTTCGGGACATGATGCAGTTTCAAATCGACCTTGGCTGGTTGCTGACCGTATTTTTGGTCTTCATCCGCATC
>JACPVY010000150.1 GCA_016197345.1 Burkholderiales bacterium | reverse complement strand
GGTCAATTGCGCGGCAATCAATTGCGGCTACAAGATTTGCAGCAATTCATCGGCGAACTGAAAGAAGGCATGGGCATGATTTTGCGCGGCTTGCATAGCGCCGCTGAGTTGGTCGTCAGTTTCAAACAAGTCGCCGCGGATCGTACCACGGCGCAGCGGCGCAGTTTTGATTTGCAACAAACGACGCATGAAGTCGTAGCAACGATGATGAGCCATATCCGCGCTGGCGGGCATAGCATACAACTCGATATCGCGCCGAATATTCACCTCGATAGCTACCCCGGCCCCTATGGCCAAGTCATTACCTGCTTAATCAACAATGCCATCGCCCATGGTTTCGCTGGCCGCGAAACGGGGCAGATTATTATCAGCGCCCGTCACGGCCATGCAGGTCGGGTATTGCTGCGATTTTCGGATAATGGTGTAGGCATCAAAGCCGAACACTTAACACGCATCTTCGATCCATTTTTCACCACGCGCTTAGGCCAAGGCGGCAATGGCTTGGGTTTGTCGATTTGCTACAACATCGTCACCTCGCTCCTGCAAGGGCAGATTTCTGTCAGTAGCGAATTGGGGACAGGTACGGAATTTATGTTGGATCTCCCCCTAAACACCCACCTGTAAAGTGCTTTGTACGCTTTGCTCAATGCTGCTTTCTCAGCGTCTAGCATGCAACATAATTGCCACAACAGTACCGCTGTGGCGGCGCAGACTATGCAATGACATCGCCACACCAATAAAAATTTGACACACGGCAACAATAATCTACAATGGGGCTGTTAAGAATCATTGCATCCCGGCAAGGTTTTTCAAATGTGCTCATCCCAACCCCGATTTGCTCTTAAGCATCAGTCAGCGCAGCCGGACTTAACAGCGCCGCCAAATCCTCGCGGTTATCTTTGGCGTCCGGCACCGACCACCTAATCACTTTTGGCTAATGCGGCGATAGAAAATCGCCGTATCTGCATTTCATTACCACCATTCGCCACGCTGCATATCACATTCAGTAATCTTCAGCAATTTTCAGTAATCGTTACGTGATTGATCAACGGGAAAGAAGCATGAATATCAAAAATTTTTCCATCGGCACCCGCATGGGCATGGGCTTTACCTTGTTGTTGCTCTTATTAATCGCCATTTCGGCCGTCGGCATCAGTCGTATCACCTTGCTACAAAACCACCTTGAGCAAATTACCCAAGTGGGTAATCGAGAAGTGGAATTAGTGAATGTGATGCGCGATACCGTCAATGAGCGCTCGATTGCCGCACGCAATGTGGTTTTGCTCAGCGAGTTATCTGAAATGCAGCCAGAAATTGAGCGCATCAAACAGCAAACCGCCAAGTATGAGCAAGCGGAAGCCAAGTTAAAGGCAATTTTGCTGGCCGATGCACTCGGTGTCAGCGAAGAAAAAGGCTTACTAAGCAAAATCAGCGAAGACGCGAACGCTTCCGCACCTATCATGGCCCAGGTGATTGAGTTGGGCATGGTCAATCAAGATGCTGAGGCAATTAAATTACTGGTCTACACCATGCGTCCATTGCAGAAAAAATGGCGTGCCGATTTGAGCAGCTTAGCGGAACTAGAAACCAAAAAAATTCAAGCCGAGGTCGCCGATGCCAATGCCGCTTACCAGCGGGCGCAAATGGTGATGTTGAGTTTGACTGGGATCGCCATTTTGGTCGGTATCGGCGCGGCTTTCTTTATTACTGTCGGCATTACCCGTCCGCTCAATGAAGCGGTGCAGCTAGCACAAGGTGTCGCCGAAGGCGATTTAAGTGCTGAAGTCGAAGTCAACTCCCGCGATGAAACTGGTAAATTGATGCAAGCGTTAAAAGACATGAATCGCGCCTTGACCAATATCGTTGCTGATGTACGAGATGGGACACACACGATCGCTACTGCATCCGGTCAAATCGCGGCAGGTAATTTGGATTTATCTTCTCGTACCGAGCAACAAGCCAGTGCCTTGCAACAAACTGCTTCCTCGATGGAAGAACTGACCAGCACCGTCAAACAAAATGCCGACCATGCTTGCCGCGCGACTGAATTAGCGCAGAGCGCTTCGCAGGTGGCCCATCAGGGCGGTGAGGTGGTGCAGCAAGTTGTCGCGACGATGGCCAATATCAGCGCCTCCTCACACAAAATCGTCGATATTATTGCGGTGATCGACGGCATCGCCTTCCAAACCAATATTCTTGCTTTAAATGCGGCCGTAGAAGCGGCGCGCGCTGGCGAACAAGGACGAGGCTTTGCCGTTGTGGCGAGTGAAGTGCGCAATCTGTCACAACGTTCGGCAAGCGCCGCCAAAGAAATTAAGGCATTGATTGATGATTCGGTACAGCAAGTCGGGGTCGGGGTCAACTTAGTCGATCAGGCAGGGACGACGATGAGCAAGATTGTCAGCAGCATCGCGCGCGTAACCGACATCATGGGCCATATTTCAAGCGCCAGCAAAGAGCAAACTGCGGGTATAGAGCAAATCAACTTAGCGATTACGCAAATGGATCAAGTGACACAACAAAATGCGGCGCTGGTGGAAGAGGCGGCCGCATCGTCAGCGTCATTGCGTGAGCAGGCCAACAAATTAACACAAAGCGTGAACGTCTTTCGCCTACAAGAGCAACACACGCGCAGCGCTACCCCGTTCACACCAAGCAAGGGGACACAACGCGCTCATGCCCAGCACACGCCACGAACGAACAACCGCAAATTGAAAATCGCCCATTAAATAGCAACATATTCATTCCAACGCATCAAAGAAGGCTAGCAGCACCGCGGGTGCCATTAGCCCTTCAAATTCGTTTTCGCCTTTGTGCCAATTGGTTTGGCGCAGAGTGTGATGACCGTCACCCGCTGTGGAGATTGGATCACTCCTCATCATCTTCATCATCGATTTGCCGCTGGTGACTAGCCGCTGATCTCTCTTTATGCCCTGAGCAAAAAAGGGGGAGACGCAAACGCGCACAACAAGTTTGATTTCCCCCAAAGAGAGACATCAACGAAACTCAGTCACCAGCAGGCACACCCGCCTTTGGCCGCGGGCCAAAGGCATACATCAACATCGCACATAGCGTCAGGCACCACACGATCAAGGCGCCAGACGGTAAATCAAACAAAGTCGATAACATCAAACCAATCGCATAGCCAACCGCTCCGGTCAGGTAAGCCAAAGGTAATTTGAATTCCTCGCGATAATGCCGTACTGCAAGGCTAGGCACGATCAGGCTAGTGAAGACCAAATACACGCCAACCAATTGCACCGATGCCGTCACCGCTAAGGCAAAAATCAAATAAAACCCAAGCCGACTTAAGCGTTGATCCAATACCTTGAGCAAGACCAAAATCACCGCCGTCCCTAGCGCGGGGACAATCAATTGGGCGTAGCGCACCCACAAGATTTGCCCAGCCAGCAAATCTTGCAAATGCTCACCCCCATGCGGATTTTTGGCCACTAACAACAAGCCTGCGGTCGCCGCCAAGATGAACATCACGCCAATTTGCGCTTCTTGCACCTCGGGCCAACGCTTTTCTGTCCATGTCAATAGCAAGGCTCCCAAGCCAGCGGCAGAGCCTGCCGCTAACTGCACCGCCCACGCTTGCTCTAAATCGGCAAGGCCAGCGATGATGACGCCGAGCGCGGCGATTTGCGCAATCGCCAAATCGATAAAGACGATGCCACGCTTTAAGACTTGCGCGCCCAGAGGAATATGGGTCGCTAGTACAATCAGCCCCGCCAACAAGGCCGGTAAGATAATCGCAAAGTCGATGCCCATGCTATTCACATTATTCATTTCACGCCTTCAAGCAAACGCTGCACTGTCACATCAAACATGCCAAACAAGTCTTTCGATTTGTCATCAGCACCTACGCTAAAGGGCACCACCACCGCTTTCACGCTAGCATGCTCAACCAACCATTTCGAGGCGCGATCATCTTGATACGCAGCGCGCAGCACAATTTTGGCCGGTGCTTTTTGCAATTGCGCTTGCAATGCTGCTAGGTGCGATGCACTCGGTTCCACACCCGGTTTTGGCTCTAGCGTGGCGACTGAGCGCAAACCCAGCCAATTGAGCAAATACGCCATGTTTTTATGATGTTCCACCACCGCCACACCTTTTAAGCTGGCCGCTTGCTGCTCCCATTTTTTCTCGGCCGCACTCCAGCGCGTTGAGAAATCTTTGTAGCGTCCCTGATAATAGCTGGCGTTGGCGTTATCAATTTCCGCTAAGCGCTTGCTCAAGGCTTCGGCCACTTTTTCGATATTGTGCGGGTCTTGCTGGATGTGCGGATTGCCAGCTGCATGGACATCGCCATCAGCACGATCAAGCTTAGTCGGCACATCGAGTGGCGAAACAAAACTTCCCGCCATAAAGTGCCCTGCTTTGCCAACCGCAATTTTATTATTGCCCGATTGTTGCAATAAAATCGGCAACCAACCGACCTCTAAATCTAAGCCAGTACATACCAGCAAATCGGCATTGCGCGCTTTGGCGATTAAACTCGGGCGCGCTTCAATACGATGCGGGTCTTGCAAGGCGGTGGTCGCGCTATTGACGCTCGCTTTATCGCCTGCCAGTTCACCCACCAGCGCCGCCCATTCCGGCTCGCAAGTGAGCACATTCATGCTCGCCTGCGCGGGTAAGGCGCATAGAGCGACGCTCATCATCGCTAAGCGCAGCGCGATTTGTTGAAAAGGAATAGGCGTCGTTTTATTCATTACAGTCTCCGTAACAGCATGTTGTTGGGTATTGAGCGGGGTGTGCATGATGTCTGTCCCCCGTTTAGAAATTGTGCGCAGCATGAGCACCTAAACTCATGTTGTATTGCAGGAAAATCTGACGATCACCGCGGCCTTCTTTGGATTCGTCGTGCGCCAATTGCAAGCGCAAACGGCTAAATTCTGATGGGCTGTAATCAACCATCAAGCTGTTTTTACGCGGACGGAAGGATTCCAGTGCAAAAACACTACCCGGATTCATGCGTTCGGTCCGCAAGCCGACCCGCCACTCCGGCATGAATTGATAAACACCTTGCAAATACCAGCCACTTTGCCATTTCCGATTGTCATCAACAAAGTCGAGCATGGTGCGACGCATGTATTCGCCCTGCAACTTGAAATTAGTTTTGGTTGAATTGCCACCCGGCGCCCATTTCAACACCCCATCTAGCGTCACGGTACGCGCCCGACCCAGTCCACGCTCCACCCCTGTCGCTAAGTCAACTTCGCCTGTGTTCAAGGAAATTTGATCATTTTTTTGCCAAGATGCGCCGACACGCCAGCTCGCATTGTCGCCCCAGTCGTCACCCGCATGGACAAATAGCGCAGCCTCACCCAAGCTGTTTTTATTCCGCCCCTCGCTGTAGGCACTGCCATTGCCCACTTCCAGCCCAAATTCCACATAGCGGTCAAACGGTGCCAGCCATTTCAGTTGTAGCCCTTCGTTCTTATATTGCCCACCCCAAAACGCTTGGTAGGTGAGTGGTGCATCGACGAAATCCCAAGCATGGGCATGGACGCTATTGAGATAACCGACACCAGACAAGAAACGCCCGGCCTTCACCTTCAAGCCATGTTCCAACCCACGCGTTTCGACAAACGCTTCTTCAACCTCGGCGCCACCTTCTGGCTTGAGGGAAAACGTTAATTGCCCAGCAAAATGCGGATCAACATTGGCGGAAAAAGTCAGCTCAGATTCACCCAGATTGAAACTGCGAGCACCGGGGCCAACTTCATCCCCGAGCGGCATAAAGCCTTGCAGGCGATAAGCTTTCGGGTCTTGCGACAAATTGGCATAGGTCGCCGTCAAATTCATCGCAATCGCTGGATTGAATTCATTCGGCATGCCCTCTTTCACAGGCGCAGGCTTAATGGCCGCCACCTTCTGCTCGGTATTGGCGACTTTTTCGGCTTGTTCTTTCTGACCAGTCGCCACTTGTGCCAACTTGCCTTCTAACTGCTCATTTTGCGCCTGCGCTTTTGCCAAGCGGTTTTCTAACTCTTGCATACGGGCTTCATAAGCGGCCCGCATTTGTTTGATTTCATCGCGAATTTGCGCCAATTCCTTGTCGTTACCTGCATGGGCAGGCAGTGCTAGCCCCGTAAAAATGCTAGCGAGGGCGATTAAAATTAGCTTATTTTTAACGTTATTTTGGATAGACGAATGCATACAAAGACCTATTCTTCACTGAAAGAGGTGAACAAAAAAGTGAGCAGAAATAGCGTCGTGTCGCCCAAGCACCATGCCAAGACGGGAAACCACAAGGCGCAGACCATATGCGCGCCAAGCTAGGCGACGAACAAACGCTTGCGTATCAACAGAGGAGAGTCAGGAAAGAACAGGCGGGGCGCGTGATTGGTATAACGCGATAGTAGGCAGCACGATACCTGCTGCGACGTGTTCATGAGGTGCTAAGCGCTGGGCGCTAGCGTCGGGGGGAGATGCGATATCAAAGGGTAAGGCACTGGCTAATTGGGCAAAAGCCAGACATTGTTCACAACTTAAATCGCGGAAAATTTGTTGCGGCGTGGCTTCGCTTGTACGGTCATTTGCGCTCAGGCTGTCGCCACTAATGCCGCTAGCGCCAATACGAAGAGTGCTGGTGTTCGCCGGGTAATTCAAGTGCGAGACCGCATGCGCCAAGCCCATTTGCTGCGAAATCAGCAGCAAAAGTGACATGATGAGATGCAGCAACGAACTACGGCGTTTCACAGCAATGCTCTCCTTGAAAGAATGGGGGTCTGTCGGCTGGCAATTGTAAAGGATGATGCGCGTCTTGCGTAAAGATTTATCATCCCAACAATGATATTGTTTCATGCTAGCGCAAAATAACGCAGCGCTTCGCCCTTGCCTTTGAGGGCGCAAACGCAATAAGTTCCACACCTGACGTAATAAAACTGCTGGTTTTTTTGAATAAAGTGCGCCCTTTCATTTGGTGTACAATCGGCTCTCCCTATCATGGTTCGCTCGCCCCCCTAGGCAAGTTCAACCGACTACCCAACTCGATATAGCTATGAAACGACACGTAACGCTGACCGGCATTACCCCCTCAGGCACCCCTCATTTGGGCAATTACTTGGGCGCGATTCGTCCAGCGATTGAAAAAACCCGCCTCGACCCGAATTCCGATTTTTATTACTTTCTTGCCGATTACCATTCTCTGATCAAGTCGCAAGACTTCGACAAAATCAAACAATCGAGCATCGAAGTCGATGCCTCTTGGCTAGCAGCGGGCTTAGACCCGGAACGTGTCCAAATTTATCGTCAATCCGATTTGATTGAAACGGCTGAGTTGAACTGGATTTTGTCCTGTGTCGCCGCCAAAGGCTTGCTCAATCGCGCCCACGCTTACAAATCCTTGCGCGACGACAATATCGCGAATGAACGCGAAGAAGACAATGGCATCTCGATGGGCTTGTTTTGCTACCCAGTCTTGATGACCGCCGACATTTTGCTATTCGATGCCAAATTCG
Organism: Burkholderiales bacterium; assembly: GCA_016197345.1. Classification (GTDB taxonomy): domain Bacteria; phylum Pseudomonadota; class Gammaproteobacteria; order Burkholderiales; family Burkholderiaceae_D; genus JACPVY01. The sequence continues at coordinate 3,494 of JACPVY010000150.1, read as the reverse complement.
TGCCCGTGGGCGCCGATCAAGTGCAGCATCTGGAAATCGCACGCGATATCGCTGGCTCCTTCAACCATCGCTATGGGGACACCTTCGTGCTACCAGAAGCGACCATCGGCGACGGTAAGTTGTTAACGGGCCTCGATGGCCGCAAGATGAGTAAGAGCTATAACAACACCATCCAACTGTATCGCCCAGAAAAACAATTGCGCAAAGACATCATGAAGATCGTCACCAATTCGCAATTGCCGGGCGAACCCAAAGACCCTGACAACAGCGTCTTGTTTGAATTTTTCCAAGCGTTTGGCACGGCGGAAGAAGTCGCAGAAATGCGCGAAAGCTTCCTCGGCGGCATAGGCTGGGGCGATGCGAAAGAAAAACTATTCCAGTTGATCAATCGCCAAATGGCACCAGAACGCGAAAAATATGATTACTACATCGCGAACCCCGGTTTGATTGAAGATATTTTGCAAGCTGGGGCGGCGAAAGTACGGCCACAGGCGCAAGCCAAGTTGGCGGATGTGCGCTATAAAGTGGGTATTCGTAGCTTTAAATAGTTCGCGAAGTCATCCAAACAGCAGTGCATTCTGAGTTTGACGGCGCAGGCATGATTGCGCCGTATCACCTTTTGAGGTTGCTATGCAAAATGCCATTGTCGCCACACTGCTTTCCGCGCTGTTGTTTCCGGGCAGCGGTCATTTAATGCTCAAGCGCAAAACGATGGGCTGGAGTTTAGTCGTTGCCGCGATGATTCCCACGCTGTATTTGTTGGCAGCGCTAGTACAAACGCTGATGCGGCTTTATGAGCTTCTCGAGAAAAATCTACTACCGCCAGAATTTACCGTGATGCTCGGTTATGTCATCGATGCACCGTTTGGCAATAACCCGCTGCTGGTGAAGCTCGCGTTCGCCGCTGCCATCATCATTTGGCTATTTGCGGTAATCGATTCCTATCGGATAGGGCGCGCTGTCGATGCCCAGCTCAAGCGTCCGCAATAGCCCTTTCCTGCGCCACTACTGCGCCACTACTCACGCTCACGCACAAACTGGCGCACTGCCTGCATCGCGGTTCGCATCTGACTATGCAGCGCTTGTGCGCGCCCAAAATCGCCGTCATGACAAGCTTGGCTCATTACACCTGTCAGCATATGCATCACCCGCACGCCCAAATTGCCCGAGGTGCCCGCCAATTCATGATTCAACGCCCGTAATTGTGGCAAGTTTTGCTGGGTGATCGCATCGCCCATATTGTCGAGCAAGACATCGGTGGAACTGAGATATTGATCCAAAAATGCAAAAATCGTCGCATGATCACCGCTACAAATATCGGTGAGCAAAGTCAAATCCACTGATTCGCCCTCGTCGCCACCCTCGCCCACCATCGGCGCGGCAGTCTTCATGATTTGCGGTAGATTTTCTGGCAAGTGGCGCAAAATCGTTTGCTGCAAACTCGCGGCATTAATTGGTTTGCTGACATAATCATCCATCCCCGCCGCTAAACAACGCTCGCGGTCACCCATCATGGCATTGGCCGTCATCGCGATAATCGGCAATTGAACCAGACCCAAGCGGCGAATTTCGCTCGTCGCTTTGAAACCATCCATCAGCGGCATTTCGCAATCCATCAAAATCAAATCATAGGCATGGCGCTGACAGGCGAGCAAAGCTTGCTGACCATCGACTGCCAAATCGACGCGATACCCCATTTTTTTCAGCAAAATCAAACACAGTTTTTGATTGATGGCATTGTCTTCCACCAGCAGCAAGTGCGCGCCTTGCCGCGCCTCGACTGGCTCTGGCGCGGGCGTCGCGGCAGGGAGGAGTTTGTGGCTAATGCCTAGCGCCAGTAACATCGCCTCAAATAATTGTTTAAACTTAAACGGCATTTGTAGCGGCGCATCAAAATTCGCATATTCGCGCTGCCGCACTGCACTTCGGAGCGTTACGGCATCCGCTAATAACACCAATTTAATTTGCGGCAACATCGTGCGCAGCGCGACCGCGACCGCCTTCCCTGCCATATCAGGCAAGCTATCGGCGACAAGGGCGATGCCAAAATCGCGCTCATGTTGCAATAGCTGCAATGCAGCCACCGCATCTTGCATATGCACCGTTTCCAACGCTATCGCGCGCAAATTCGCCAATATCGCTTTCGCTTCGAGGTTATTCGCATGTATCAGCAAGACCCGCATGCCGCGTAATTCAGTCAACACCTGCTGCGCTTCCCGCCATGGTTCCATCGCTTCTGGCGCTTGCAAGTCGGTCTCGTGAGCGATTGCGGGTGAGTGAGCGACGATAGGCAGCGTCAACTCCAGCCAAAAGCGCGCACCTTTGTTTGGCTTACTATCAACACCAATACGGCCTTGCATCATTTCCACCAAATGCTGACAAATCGACAATCCTAGACCTATCCCTTCACCATAATTCAAGCGAGTATGAAACAGCTTCGTTTGTAATTGCTCTGGCAAACCGGGCCCACTATCCTGTACTTCCAAGCGGATTTTGATTGCGTCTTGCGTCCGTCCACCGAATTGAACATGGATATGCACCCCGCCCTGCTCGGTAAATTTCACGGCATTGCTACACAAATTGAGCATGATTTGCCGCAAGCGCGCACAGTCCCCGATTAAACGCGGCGGTAGCGCCCGATCTAGCGTGCAAGTCAGTGCCAGCCCTTTTTCCAAGGCGCGCGGCGCTAGCGTATCGATGCAGGCGTCGAGTATTTCTATCGGGGCAAACTCGTGCTGTTCTAATTCCAACTTACCGGCTTCAATGCGTGATAAGTCTTGCAAACCGCGCACGATATGCAATAAAGACTGCGAGGCTTGTTTGATCACTTCCGCAAATTCGCGTTGCTGGCTATCAAGCTCGGTTTCGAGTAAAAAATCGGTCATCCCTAACACTGCACTCAAGGGCGTGCGCAGGTCATGGCTCATGCTAAACAGGAATTCAGTTTTGGCGGCATTGGCAGTATTGGCCGTTTCGATATCGCGCTGCGCTTCTTTTTGCGCATGGTGGGCGCGCTGCGCTAAGGTCTCATTGGCAAGCAAGGCGGTTTGCAACTGCGCCTCGGCTTCTTGCAGGCGCTGTTGCAAGCGATTTTCTGCATCCTGTAAGGCGAGTTGCGTCTGTTGCCATAGCAATTTGTCGGCAGACCAAGCTTGGCGTGCTTCGTTGGCTAGTTTGACTAGCGCCGCTTGTTCTTCTTGGAAAATGTGTTGTTGTTTGCGCTGCCCCTGCTGCGCTAGGTGTAGACCTTGATTTTGCTTGAATAGCCAAAAAGATAAGAACAAAGCGGCTAGCAATAACAGGCCCAAAATAATATTGGTTGTCGAGGCCAGGTTCATATTTTCTCGTCGCAGCAAGACTGCAGATGAAAGGCTGACGCCACCTTGAAGGTATTTAATTTAACCTAGAATTGGCACTTGAACAAGCCCAAGCAGCCAATATTTGGCTTGCTAGCAAAGGATGCGTAAAGGCTGAGCTCACAAATGGATCACATG
>JACPVY010000149.1 GCA_016197345.1 Burkholderiales bacterium | reverse complement strand
GGATTTGCGTACCTCACCCTACTGTACAGGTGCGGTGGTGCCGCCAGCAGCAACAGGAAACGACGTTTGCAATAACAATGTCCCTGTCAGTGGCCTAGATGCCGCAGCGCACCAGCATATGACGACCTTTACCGTTGGTTTGGGTGCCTCAGGTTATATGCAATTCTCCCCTAGCTATGAAACTGCGAATAGCGGCGACTATTTCGACATTAAGCATGGCACAGCGGCGAATCCAGCAGGCGGCATTTGCTCTTGGCAGGTTTCTGGCTCCTGTAATTGGCCTCCCGCTGCGGCCGATACCCCAACCGCAATCGATGATTTGTGGCATGCGGCAGTCAACGGTTATGGCACTTATTTTAGCGCCACCAATCCAGCCGTGTTGTCAGCAGGTTTATCCAGCGCACTAGCGGGGGTGTCGGCACGTACGGGCTCTTCCGCAGCCGCCACCACCAGTAATCCAAACGTGGCGACGGGTGACAACTTCCTCTTCCGCTCGACCTTCACCTCGGTCAACTGGGATGGCGAAATGGTCCGCAACCAGCTCGATGTCAATACCGGTGCAATTTCGAATACACCCGATTGGTCGGCCCGTGATTTACTCAACGCCAACACAACGCGTAAGATTTATACCTTCGCGCCTGGCGAGACGAATAATCTGAAAGAGTTTTTATATGCCAACCTGAGCCCATCAGAGCAAGCCTATTTCACGACACCAAACGTGAATCTGTCCCAATTCTGTGCCAGCGGCGCGACTTGTTTGCCAGCGGCACAACAGGCCGATGCGAAAGGCAGTAAATTGGTCAATTACTTACGTGGTGATCGTAGCTTTGAAGGTGCGCCAGGTGACACCACCAAATACTATCGTCAGCGCGACTATATCCTTGGCGATATCGTCAACTCAGAAGCGGTGTATGTGAAAACGCCACCATTTAACTACACCGACACCGGGTACGATTCCTACACATCGACTTCGACGACGCGTCAAGGGATGGTATATGTCGGTGCCAATGATGGCATGGTGCATGCATTTAATTCGGATACGGGGCAAGAAGTGTGGGCCTATATCCCGTCGATGGTGATGCCTAATATGTACAGAACCGCCGACAAAAACTACGCCAACCTGCACCGCTATAGTGTCGACGGCACAGTAGTACAAGGTGATGCCTACTTCAACAACGCTTGGCATACCATCTTGATCGGCGGTTTGAACGCTGGTGGTCGTGGTTACTACGCACTTGACGTAACCGATCCAACCAGGTCAAGGCTATCTCTATGTGCTCGATATCGCTACGGGTGCTATCAAATCGACGGTGCCAACCAACAAAGGTAACACCACCACACCAGCAGGTTTGGGCCAAGTTCGCGCTTGGGTCGATTTATCAGACCTGAATAATTTAGCGTTGCGCGCCTATGGTGGCGATATGTTGGGGAATGTCTATCGCTTTGATATCGACAATAATCTCGGGCCAGCAGGTAACGAGGCACAGGTTATTGCGACTGTGCAAGGCAGTTCGGGCAACGTGCAACCGATTACCGCAAAACCAGAATTGGGCTTAGTGAAAACCACCAAAGCCAATGGCGATGCAGTGACCTATCCGATGGTGTATATCGGTACTGGCCGCTACTTCGGTGTTAGCGATTTGACGGACACATCTGGCCAGAGTATTTATGGCATCAAAGATAATTTGGCACAAACCAGTTATGGCAATCCAAGGGCTGCTGGCAACAACTTTGTGCAACAGACGCTGACGGCCACCACCTGCCCAGTCAATACACCGAACTGGATTTGCGGTGCCGGTCAACTGGTTCGCACCAGCACCAAAAATGCAGTGGATTTGAACACGCAAAATGGTTGGTTTGTTGACTTGCCTGATACTGGTGAACGTATCAATACAGACCCACAATTGGCGTTAGGCACCTTGACCGTGACGAGCAATATTCCGAATGCGACAGCCTGTACGATTGGTGGTTATAGCTTCGTGTATTTCTTTGATTACACCAATGGCTGGCCAGTATCGACCTCGCCAACGAATGTCACAGGCGTATCACTCGGCAATGCGTTGGCAACTCGTCCGGTGGTGGTGAAATTACCAAACGGCAAGGTGATTTCAGTAATCCAACAATCCAACGGTGTACCAGCGACGCAAGGCACGCCAGTGTCTGGCTCGCAAAACCCAACCCGCCGCGTGTCTTGGCGTGAATTGGTCACTGAGTAATTTCAACTAAGAGATGGCAGTTCAATCTCACTTGCAAAGCTTGAAGCTGCGGCAACAACGCAGCTTCAAGCGGCAAACCCAAGCCAGTAGCGTAGCCGTCAAGCTAGATCCTGATAGCTTGCTCACCCTGCTAATCGTGGTCGCCTTCCACCTGTCTCTGCTCTACTATTTTGCTGGCAATAGCCAATCACCCACTGCCACGCCACCAACGCCATTGCAGTTTGAAGTCACCCTCGCCTCACCCAACGTAGCGCAAACAAGCAGTGATACTAGCGCTACTACACAGGACAAAGCCGTAGAGCTTGAAACTGAACCAAGCACGGTGAAACGTCCAACACCAAGCGAATTGCCGCCCGCCCTACCGCTGGCAAACAACGATGACGATGTTCCCCTGCTACGCGATCTCGCGCTACGCTATTTCAATAGTAAAGAGCTCAGCGAAAAACCGCAGGTGATAGAAGATATTGGGCATGATATCGCCCTCGACACTCCCGGTGCGCCAGCGCAAACCTTGGTGATTTTGCTCTATATCAATGAAGAAGGAACGATAGATAAAGTCGAATTACTACAGGCCAATTTGCCACATGAGATGGCCTTAGCCGTGGCCGACAATTTTAGACGGCTCAAATTCAAGCCTGGGCAATTGCACGGTGTCGCTGTGAAAAGTCTATTGAAAATTGAAGTGCAGTTAGAAGCGACCAACCCAGCGAAAATCCAAACGGGGGGCGCGAAATGAAAGGTAGCCGAGCTGGTCGCCGAGCTTCAGTTGCCGACGCTATCGCCAACTCAATGCCAATAAAATGCCGATAGAAAGCAAAAAAACCGATAAAAAGGGCGAACCGCTAATGCGTATTCGCCCTTTTTTCATGTCCTACCTCGCTAGCGCTTAGGCTCCCGTCGGAATCAATACCTCTAGCACCGCCATCAATTCACGCCGAATTTCTTGTGGATCTAGCGGCGGTGGCGCTGGCACCTCTTCCACTTCCGGTACCGCTAACTCTGGCTCGTCACGCAAACGACTATCTAACTTATTGCGTGCGCCGCTGATGGTAAAACCTTGCTCGTAAAGCAATTCACGGATACGACGTATCAACAACACTTCATGATGTTGATAATAGCGTCGATTGCCGCGCCGTTTGACAGGTTTTAATTGGGTAAATTCTTGCTCCCAATAACGCAAAACATGCGGCTTAACGCCACACAAATCACTCACCTCGCCTATCGTGAAATAGCGCTTGGCAGGAATCGGTGGCAAGGCAATTACATCTGCCTTATTCGCTTTCTCTATCATGGCCCTCGCCTATCGCGGTGGAAATCTCAAACCACTGTTCATGCAATCATTTCAAAGGTTGATGCCAGTTATTTGAGATCCCGGTGGTGAACGGGAAATGCATTCCCACAAACAATACCCAAATGCTGATCAAGCGGTATTTTTTGCTGGTTCTGGCACGACCTCTTCTACCATGCTCTTCAATTTCTGACTGGCATGGAAGGTGACAACCCGCCGCGCCGTAATAGGAATTTCTTCCCCGGTTTTCGGATTACGTCCGGGACGCTGCGGTTTATCACGCAATTGGAAATTGCCAAAACCCGACAATTTCACCTCATCGCCACGCACCAGCGCATCGCGAATTTCATCAAAAAAGGTTTCTACCATGTCCTTGGCTTCACGCTTATTGAGGCCAACGCGCTCAAATAGCATTTCCGCCAATTCCGCCTTGGTTAAGGTCGGCAATTCCTTTTCTGCTTGCAGGCGTGCATTCGCCGCCTGCATTGCGCGCTGCAAATCTGCATCTAATTGCAAATTCTCCGATGCCATAGTCATTTCTGCCGTCATTTCTACCCTAGCCTGAGCCTAATATTTGCCAAATGTACAATGAATTTGCACGTATTACGCCCGCACTTTTGCGCCACAAGTTTGCGCTGCGGCGGCAATAAATGCTGCCATTGCCGCTTCCACGACCTCGTCCTGCAGGGTGCCTTGAGTATCTTGCAGGGTCACACGGAAGGCAAGACTTTTCTCGTTGTCTTGCAAGCCTTTACCACGATATTCATCAAATAAAACAATGGCTTGCATCATTTTACAAGCGACGTTTTCGGCTTGCAATTGGGTAAACACCGCAACCAAATCAGCCGCTGGCACAGTTTGTGGCACAACCAAAGCAATGTCACGCATGACCGCTGGGAATTTCGAAATTTCTTGATAGCTAGGCAAATCGCGTTGCTGCAAGGCATCGACCAGCAATTCAAACACCACCGGCGCTAACGGCAATTCGTATTTTTGCTGCCAACGTGGGTGCAATTCACCGATAAAGCCAATCGCCTTGCCATCCAACTCGACTTGCGCGCTACGGCCTGGATGCAATGCTGGGTGCTCAAAACGGCTAAAGCGCAGTTGTTTAGGGGCGAACATGGCTTCCACATCCGCTTTAACGTCGAAGAAATCGACATTCCGACTTGCCGCACCCCATTGTTCATCCAAGGCTTGACCATAGGCTAATGCGCCTAAGTGTTTAGGCTGCTGGAAGCCTGCCACCGCTAACGGACCATCTTGCGCATCCGCATCGCGCAAATACACTGCGCCGACTTCAAACACGCGGACGCGGTTGATTTTACGATTCAAATTGTGACGCAGATTGGCGACTAAACCGGCGATCAAATTCGAACGCATCACATTCATTTGGCTAGCGATAGGATTCAACAAGCGAATCGGTGCGCTATTGCCAGCAAAATCCAATTCTTGTGCTTCATCAATAAAGCTAAAGTTGATCACTTCTTGATAACCAAGATCAGCCATCCGATGGCGCAGTGCGAATTGCGCGCGACGGTTTTCTGGCGGAATGCGCATGTGGTTAGGCGCGATAGGCGCTTGCGCTGGAATGTTATCAAAACCATAAATGCGCGCGACTTCTTCGATCAAATCTTCTTCGATTTCCAGATCGAAACGATAGCTCGGCGGTGTCACCAAGAAAACACCGTTTTCTTCGCTAAATGGCAGGTGTAAACGCGTGAAAATTTCGCTAATTTGCTGGGTGGAAAGCGGTACGCCGATCACTTTATTGGCGCGAGCTACCCGCATTTTGACGGGCAAACGCGCTGGCAAATTGACGATATGGTCGTCAATTGGGCCAACTTTGGTATTCGCGCCACCGCAAATCTCGATGATCAAGGCGGTGATACG
>JACPVY010000252.1 GCA_016197345.1 Burkholderiales bacterium | reverse complement strand
GTTTTCCCGATTTTGCTCGGCATTATTGTTGGCCGCATCGGCTGCTTTTTAGCCGGATTGCAAGATGGTACATTTGGCGTGCCTAGCACGCTTCCGTGGGCGGTCGATTTTGGTGATGGTATTGCGCGCCATCCAACGCAATTGTATGAAATTATCTTTGCGCTAGCGATGTGGGCGATTTGTCGGCATTGGCGTGTCGCACTGGCTCCTTCGTCTGGTCTGCTATTCAAGATTTTGCTGGCGAGTTATTTGCTGTGGCGCTTGTTGGTCGATGGCATTAAACCTGTCCCCTATGCAATGCTATGGGGCTGGTCTGGCATACAGTGGCTATGTTTTGTCGCGCTGTTGCTGTATCTACCGCTATTGTTTAGGCAAGCTAGGGTGCATTTTGTTGGAGGAAAAACAGATGAAAAATCATGAAATGGAAAAAATGCCAGCACCACAACGGCGCTTGCTCGGTTTAGCCTTATTGGCCACGGCATTAATCGGCGGCACGGGTTGCTTGACGATGTCGGCAATTGACGATGTGCGTGCACGCAATGAGCGTAATCGGCGCGAGGAAGAACGCAAAGAGCAAGAACGCCAGCGTAAGGAGCAAGAAGCCAAACGGCAAGCCGCTCCCAACTAATTGATGATTGTCCCCATCGTTTCCAAAAATTGAGTAAGCATGATGATTGATTCAAACCCGCTTGAGGTGCACGTCGCTAGACCTGCTGTTTCAGCCGTCGCACGGCAACGCAAGCAGCGTCCCTATTTGTTTTACGATACGACGACGGCGATTTGCACGACCTGTTTGCGCACAGTGGAAGCGAAAATTTTATTCAAAGACGAGCAAGTCGTGATGGATAAATGGTGCCCGGTGCACGGCAGTGAACGGGTCTTGATCGCCGATGATATCGAGTACTACAAATTGTGCCGCGAAGTGTATGTCAAGGCACCCGAAATGCCGCTTAATTTTTCGACTCGCATGGAATATGGTTGCCCCTATGACTGCGGCTTATGCCCTGATCATATGCAGCATTCATGTCTGACGGTGATGGAAATCACCGATCAATGCAATTTGAATTGCCCAGTTTGCTATGCCGAATCCGGCACCCATCGCACCACGCATAAATCGCTCGCACAGGTGATTGCGATGCTGGATGCGGTGGTAAAAAATGAGGGCGAGCCAGATGTCTTGCAGCTCTCTGGTGGTGAACCGACGCTACACCCAGATTTTTTCACGATCTTAGATGAGGCTAAAAAACGTCCGATCCGCCATTTGATGATCAATACCAATGGCATACGGATTGCGCAAGAACCGGAATTTGTGCAGCGCTTAGCGCAATATGCGCCGGGCATCGAGATTTATTTGCAATTCGATTCGTTTAAAGTCGCGGCGCTAAAGGAATTGCGTGGCGCCGATTTGACGCGCATCCGGGCGCAAGCTCTACAGCGCTTGAATGAAGCCAATATTTCGACCACGCTCGTAATGACCTTGAAAAAAGGTGTGAACGACGATGAGATAGGCGAGTTGATCGCGTTTGCCGCTAGCCAGCCTTGCGTGCGCGGCGTGACTTTGCAGCCGATCCAAGATGCCGGCCGGGTTGAGGATTATGATGCAGCGAAAAATCGGCTGACGGTATCAGAAATCCGCCGCAAAATCGGCGAGCAATCAGATATTTTTTGCAAAGAAGATGTGTTACCAGTGCCGTGCAATCCCGATACCTTAGCGATGGCCTATGGCTTGAAATTGAATGGTCAGTTGCAAGCCTTGACACGCTATGTTGATGCGGAAACCTTGCTCGCAGGTGAAAAAAGCACGATTGTTTTTGAACGTGATCCGGCGCTAAAAGAACAGATTTTCAAACTCTTTTCGACCAATCATTCACCACAATCGCAAGCGAATTGTTTGTCGGAATTGCTATGCTGTTTGCCGCAAATTAGCAGCCCGATTGCGCTTGGCTATGAAAATGTCTTTCGAGTCTTGATCGTGCAATTCATGGATGCGCAATCGCTCGATATACGCGCCTTGAAAAAATCCTGCGTCCATATGGTGCAGCCAGACGGCAAGATGATTCCATTTGAATCGTTCAATATTTTCTATCGGGATGACAAGCAAGCATTATTGCAGACGATACGCGCCGAGCTAGCGCAGGGACATAGCGCGCGCCGCCAGCATGGTGCGGTGCCAAGTATCTCGAACACGCAACCCTTGCATTTTGTGCGTGCGCCGCAGGAAGTGGATTAGACGAATTGATGGTGATGCAGGAGTGCGTTATCGTCTTGCGCCTTGTGTGGGGCGACTGCGGGCAAGATTAAAGTAAAAGTCGCCCCTTGATCGGCCACGCTATGCACCCGCACTTGGCCGCCAAGCAAGCCAGTCACGGTGTTGTGGACGATATTGAGCCCCAAACCCGAGCTACCCACGCCCATTTTAGTGGTGAAAAAGGGATCAAAAATACGATTCAGATTGGCGGCAGGGATGCCAACGCCATTATCGCTGACCGTCAATTCAATCTGCCCATCTTTACGGCTGCTAGCGTTGACGAAAATTTTGCCTTCGCGTTTATCTTCATAGCCATGTAGCAAGGCATTATTGATCAGATTGATTAACACCTGGCCGAGTGGGCCGGGGTAGCTATCTAGGCGTAATTCGGGGGCGATGTTTTGCTCGACCGAAATCGGTGATTTGCGTAGCGTGGGCGACATCGCGAAGACGATTTCGGCCACCACTTCGGCGAGCGAAAAGACACGTCTTTGTGCACTGGTTTGATCTACCGAGATTTGTTTGAAGCTAGCCACCAATTCGGCAGCGCGATTGAGATTGCGTTGCATGATGTCGCTAGCGTGGCTGACGTCTTCCATAAAATGATCTAACACAGAACGCTTCAAACCTTGCGCCACAGCAAGATTGAAATTCACGCTTTGCTCTGATAGCGTACTTGCCGCCATGATGCCATTGCTAATCGGCGTATTCAGTTCATGGGCAAGGCCAGCAACTAAAGCCCCTAGCGCAGCAAGTTTTTCGGATTGCACTAATTGTTCGTGCGCTTGTGAGAGTTTTTCGTTAAGCTCGGTCAATTCAGCATTGCGGCGCACGAATTGTTCTTCCATTTCTTTGCGCTCGGAAATATCCATACCAATGCCAACGATGCCGAGAATCGCGCCATGGTCATCGCGCAAATGCACCTTGGTAGTGAGCGTCCAGCCAGCTTTACCGGTGCTTTGATCGATCACTGGTTCTTCAATTCCTATCATCGGGTTTTCGCTGCGCAGCAAGGCTTGTTCATCGTTGTAATATTTTTGCGCCAGCTCTTTTGGATAAAAATCAAAATCATTGCGACCGATTAAGTCTTCTGAACGGCTTGCCCCCATTACGCGCGCCACTTCTTGATTGGCGAAAATGAAGCGGCTATCGACATCTTTGGCGTAGATGCGGAACGGGCAGTGTTCTACTAGCGTGCGCAATAAAATGCGTTTAAACGAGAGCGCTGCTTCGGTGTTGCGGAAATTTTCTTCTTCTCGCAATAAGTTGGCACGTAGTCTCGCGTTTTCCAGCGCCACCACAGTTTGCGCCATAAATAACTCCAGCTGTGCGACTTTATTGGCGCTAAAAACTTTGCCCGCTTGTGTGCATTCCAAGTACAAAATACCCATCAAATGGTCTTGCCTGAGCAGGGGTAGGCAAAGGGCTGTCAGTGCGCCACGTACGCCTAAACCGGGGTCATCGCTAAATGGGTGGGGCAGACGTAGATCGGCTAAGACGACGTTACGGTGACGCCGCTGCACGTATTGCAAAATGGATTGCGGCAAGGCGATTAACAGCTCATGTCCGTGTTCGGCCAATTCGACGCTCACACCGTTGTCGCTATTGGTTGCTTGCCCCGCTAGCCACAATTGACCTTGTTCTGACAGCAAGAAAAAGGCATGTTTGGCAAAAGAACAATCCAGTACGACGCGTAGCGCGCAATCGAGTAAGGCGCGCACATCGGATTGGCAGGAAATGGTTTGCAGGGCTTTGAGAACGGTTGCGAAATCGCTGGGGGAAAGTTCTAACAATGCCGCTTCTTCGGTCGGGTTAGCATCGGATGCTTCCATCGGGCCGATTGACATCAGGGCATGTAGCTCAATTGGATCAACGCTATTCATGTGTCCCCCATGCCATCATTGGTTTAGACAAGCAAGGGAGATCAAATCGGAGTCTGGCCCACCAATACGACGCCCGCACTGAGCGCTGCAGCGGAATGATGGCGACAGTCTGCGACAAGGTTTTCATGGCAAATGTGCGAGTGGGGCGCTGCGGCGAGGTAAATAATAGCCGACTACGCCATCATGTTTTAATAGATGTCAGTATTACCCAAAAACCCGCATACAGCCAGTTTTTTACATTTGTTTTGACCTTGATTGACAACAATCAGACACCGACCACCGTGCAATTTAACGAAAACCATTTTTCCATTCGCGTAAGGCAGTAAATACCGTTACCGCATCGCTGCCCGCCTTGATTTTGCCGTGCTTGATCAAACTTTTAATGACGCTAGGTTCGTTGCAGCGCAGAAAAGGATTGGTCTTTTTCTCTAAGCCAATATTGCTCGGAAGCGTGGGTTGGTTGTTGGCACGTTTATTGGTATCGACTTTTTGGCGTGCTAGCAAAATCCGATTATCGGGTTCCACTTCAAGCGCGAAGCGCATATTCGATAGCGTGTATTCGTGGGCGCAAAAAACTAGGGTGGTGTCGGGCATGGTTGCGAGCAGCGAAAGAGAGGCATACATTTGCTCTGGGCTACCTTCAAATAGGCGACCACAACCGGCGGCAAATAAGGTGTCACCGCAAAATAGCCAGCCGTGGGTGGTGGCGACATAGGCGATATGGTCCAAGGTATGCCCCGGCACTTCGAGCGCCAGCATTTCCAAGCCCATCAACGGTATTTGCACCGTGTCATTGTTTTTGACGGCATGGGTAATGCCAGCAATTTTGGGATTCGCGGGGCCAAATACAGGCACTTCACACAGACGCAGCAAATCAAGCACACCGGCCGTATGATCAGCATGGTGGTGGGTGATTAAGATGGCGACTAATTGCAGGCGAAATTGATTGAGCGCCGCTAACACAGGTGCCGCATCACCGGGATCGACCACGACCGCATATTGCTTGTTGTGAATTAGCCAAAAATAATTGTCATTGAAAGCCGGAATCGTGATGACGCCGATCGGTGTTGTTTCGCTCATAAGGCAACAATCTGAATTGGAGTAATGATTTCGCCCAGCTTGCACGCCTCTGCGAGTGCGCCACTGAGAGCAAGCCGTGCATAAGGTAAAATGTCGTTTCGCCCGCATCTGCGGTCTTTTACGGTCATTTGCTGTACTGGGTACCGTCCCGCACACCATTAGGTGGCTTCAATAATCGTATGAACAGTGACGCTCGCGTCAAACTACATGGCACAGGATATCGCAACGCGGTCAATTATAGCGCTAGGAGAGTGGTTAGCCACACCTAGCGGCAGTTACGTGCGCGCATGGGAAGAGCAGCGGCTGGCAGCGTTGACGGCGGATATCTTTGGATTTAACGCTTTGCAAGTTAGTGTGCCGCAAATTGACGCGCTAGCTGCTAATCGCATGCCACACAAATTCTTTAGCGATAGCTATTTATCGCCTCCTGCGATGGGCGAAAAGCAAAAAATTTGCGTATTGCATGATTTGGCCGAACTCCCTTTTGCTAGCCAAAGCTTAGATTTAGTGGTATTGCCCCATGTTTTAGAATTTGCCAGCGAACCGCATCAGATTTTGCGCGAGGTAGAGCGGGTCTTAATTCCTGAAGGGCAATTGATTATTTGTGGCTTTAATCCTGCTAGTTTGTGGGGCATGCGCCAGGTTTTCGGACGATTGACGGGCGCTTATTTTTTGCCACAACACAGCGAATTTATTAGCATGCTGCGCATGAAAGACTGGCTAGAATTGCTGAACATGCATATCACTCGTGGCCATTTCGGTTGTTATGTGCCGCCTTTTGCCAGTGAAAAGTGGCTGCAACGCTGGGCATTTATGGAAAAAGCGGGGGATCGCTGGTGGCCTTATTTTGGCGCGATCTATATTTTGCAGGCAAAAAAACGCGTGAAAGGCATGCATTTGATCGGCCCAGCGTGGTCGCGTTATCCGGTGCGGGTCGGCAGTGGCATCGCCGCGAGCAATCGTTACCCGCGAAACGAATGAGGCATCATGAAGACGAATGTTGCATTGAGTAAAGTGGAGATTTACGCTGACGGCGCGTGCAAAGGCAATCCCGGCAAAGGCGGCTGGGGCGCGTTATTGCGGGTGGCCGGGCATGAAAAAGAAATTTTTGGCGGCGAAGCCAATACCACCAATAATCGGATGGAGTTGATGGCCGTCATCAAGGTGCGTGGTCACTCAGGCAATGCGGGCAATGAGCGGGCGGATAGTCTTGCCAATCGCGGTGTAGCAATGAATTAAGATGGGGAAAGCAAGATGCGGCAAATTATTTTAGATACAGAAACCACGGGTCTTAACCCGCGTACCGGTGACAGAATTATTGAAGTGGGTTGCGTCGAATTACAAAATCGCATGCTCACTGGCAATAACTTGCATATCTACATCAACCCGGAACGCGATTCCGATCCCGGCGCGTTAGCGGTGCATGGTTTGACGACCGAGTTTTTGCGCGACAAACCCAAATTTGCCGAAATCGCCAGCCAGTTAGTCGATTTTTTGCAAGATGCTGAAATCATCATCCACAATGCACCGTTTGACGTCGGCTTTTTGGATGCCGAATTTGCCCGCCTCGATATGCCTAGCCTCGCCAAGCTCGGCGTAAAAGTCACCGATACGTTGGTGATGGCGAAAGAAATGTTTCCCGGTAAGCGCAACTCGCTCGATTCACTGTGCGAACGCTTTGGCATTTCGAATGCTCACCGTACTCTGCATGGCGCGTTACTGGATTCCGAATTATTGGCCGAAGTCTATCTGGCGATGACGCGTGGTCAAAATAGTTTGATGATGGAACACGATCAAGGCGATGCTAGCGGTGGTGGCGCTGGCGCGGTAGATTTGCCGCCCTTAGCCGAGGTGATTGTCTTGCATGCGAATGCTGAGGAAGAATCCGAGCATGAAGCGGTGTTGAAAGCCTTGGATAAAAGCGTGAAAGGGCGTTGCATTTGGCGCGGGCCGGAAGAAGTTGCCGCTAGCGCGCCAGCAGCGTCATAATCAAAAAAATCTGCGAAAAATCTGGATTTTGGCGGGATGTGAAAATAATTGTGTTATAGTGCTCGCTTGTTCGGTAGCGCAGAGAAATTCAAGCAAGCGCTACATGATAGGGAGGTTAGCTCAGGGGTAGAGCACTGCATTCACACTGCAGGGGTCGCAAGTTCGAAACTTGCACTTCCCACCACAAGCGCTCTATGCGCATCTGCCATCTTCGGCATATCTTCAAAATCCACCTCTTGTATATTTCTGGCGATGCTTCGTTAGCCTGTTATTGCGCGTTTTGGCATCAGGGCGGCGTCCCGCCCTTTGATCAAACTACCGTTTTAGCGTTTAGCTATTTCAAGGTATTCGGTATTAATTTCACCTGACCCGCCGCCCGCTCAGTCACCAAGATGC
>JACPVY010000009.1 GCA_016197345.1 Burkholderiales bacterium | reverse complement strand
TGCAACGCCGCACCAAAAATAATCCCGTATTAATTGGCGAACCCGGCGTCGGTAAAACCGCGATTGTCGAAGGCTTGGCGCAACGTATCGTCAATAACGAGGTGCCAGAATCGCTGAAGGGCAAACGTGTGCTGTCGCTTGATATGGCTTCGCTACTGGCAGGGGCTAAATATCGCGGCGAATTTGAAGAGCGCTTGAAATCCGTTTTGAAGGAATTAGCGCTAGATGAAGGCCAAACCATCGTTTTTATCGACGAATTGCATACGATGGTCGGTGCGGGCAAGGCCGAAGGCGCTATCGACGCTGGCAATATGCTGAAACCCGCCTTGGCGCGCGGTGAATTGCATTGCGTTGGCGCCACCACCTTGGACGAATATCGCAAATACGTCGAAAAAGACCCTGCGCTAGAACGCCGTTTCCAAAAAATTCTGGTCGATGAACCTAGCGTTGAAGCCACCGTCGCCATTTTGCGCGGTTTGCAAGAAAAATATGAGCTGCATCACAAGGTCGAAATTACCGATGCTGCGATTATCGCAGCGGCAGAACTGTCGCACCGCTATATCACGGATCGCTTCTTGCCCGATAAGGCGATTGATTTGATCGACGAAGCCGCGTCGAAAATCAAGATCGAAATCGACAGCAAGCCAGAAGTGATGGATAAGCTGGATCGCCGCTTGATTCAACTCAAGATCGAGCGCGAAGCCGTCAAAAAAGAGAAAGATGAAGCGTCGATTAAGCGCTTGGGTTTGATTGACGAAGAAATTACGCGTTTGCAACGTGAATACAATGATTTCGAAGAAATTTTGAAAGCGGAAAAAGCTGCGGTGCAAGGCTCTACGCATATCAAGGAAGAAATCGAGCGCACGCGCTTGCAAATGGAAGAAGCAACTCGTGCTGGTGACTGGGGCAAAGTGTCGGAATTGCAGTACGGCAAAATGCCGGGCTTGGAAGCACAATTAAAAGCGGCTGAAAAGCAAGCGAAAGCGGAAGATCAGGCACCGAACCGCTTGCTGCGCACCCAAGTTGGGGCGGAAGAAATCGCGGAAGTTGTCTCGCGCGCTACTGGCATTCCGGTTTCGCGCATGTTGCAAGGCGAACGCGACAAGTTGCTGCATATTGAAGACAAATTGCACCAACGCGTGGTCGGCCAAGATGAAGCGATTACAGCGGTGGCCGATGCGATTCGGCGTTCGCGCGCAGGCTTGTCCGATCCGAATCGCCCATACGGCTCGTTCATGTTCTTGGGGCCAACCGGGGTTGGTAAAACTGAATTGTGCAAAGCCTTAGCGCAATTCTTGTTCGACACCGAAGAATCCATGATCCGGATTGATATGAGCGAATTCATGGAAAAACACTCGGTCGCACGCTTGATCGGTGCGCCACCGGGCTATGTCGGCTATGACGAAGGCGGTTATTTGACGGAAGCCGTGCGGCGCAAACCCTATAGCGTGATTTTGTTTGATGAAATCGAAAAAGCGCATAGCGATGTCTTCAATGTCTTGCTGCAAGTGCTAGACGATGGTCGCATGACGGATGGCCAAGGTCGCACGGTGGACTTTAAAAATACCGTGATCGTGATGACGTCGAACTTGGGTTCACAAAAAATCCAAGCGATGGAAGATAGCGACCCGGCGCTGGTGAAACTGGCGGTGATGGCCGATGTGCGTGGTCACTTCCGTCCAGAATTTTTGAACCGCATCGATGAAACCGTAGTGTTCCATGCCTTAGATGCGAAAAACATTGGTTCGATTGCGAAGATTCAATTGGCGATTTTGCAAGGCCGCTTAGCGAAGATGGAAATCGGCTTAACCGTTTCCGACGATGCACTGCAAAAAATTGCCGAAGCGGGCTACGATCCGGTGTATGGCGCACGGCCATTGAAACGGGCAATTTTACAACACATCGAAAACCCATTATCGAAGTTGATACTCGCTGGCAAGTTTGGGCCGAAAGATACCGTGCCGATCAATGTCAAAAATGGGCAATTGGTGTTTGAAGAATTGTGAACAAATTGAATTAACAAGTTAGCTATAGCCCTTGATTTAATTGTTAAGTTTTACTCGATTTTGTAGCATCCGCGCCTCATGCATTACCACCTCCTCGCATTTTTAGGTGGCGATGCGTGAGGCGTTGTCATATTCTGCGGCGACAAATGAGGCGCAAATCACGCACGCTAGCCAACGCATACTCGCCCCTGTTTTACATTCTCCGTTTCACTATCAGGTAAGGCTAGGCATTGCCCACGGTTGATTATCAAGATTGACTGGAAAATTGCGCCAATTCGCGGCAGTATTGTCGAGTCGCGGCATTTATTAGCGTGCCGTCATCCCGTGAGGGGATCGTGCGTGAAGGTCGCGCTGATCCTCTTGAGCTACTCTTTGGCTAGCCAAAACTCGAGGCGCAGATGTCCAAACCGACTGCGAATAGTAGTGGAAGTAGCAATCATGATGCGCGCATCATCGCCCTGATCAGCTTTGGTCACGGTGTGTCCCATTTCTACAACTTAATCCTACCGCCGCTTTTTCCGTGGATTAAAACGGCCTTCCAACTCAGTTACGCACAGCTTGGTTTTTTGATGACGATGTATTTCGCCGTCTCAGGCACGGTGCAATTATTGGCAGGCTTTTTAGTTGATCGCTATGGTGGGCGGCGAATTTTGTTCGTCGGTTTGAGTTGCCTCGCCCTTGCAGCCTTACTATTAGCGAGCGCTTTCAATTACGCCACGCTGATGCTAGGGGCGATGTTGGCGGGTTTGGGCAATTGTGTGTTTCACCCTGCCGATTTCAGCTTACTCAATAAATATGTCAGTCCACTACGCCTAGGCCATGCGTATTCGACGCATGGTGTCTCTGGCAACTTAGGGTGGGCCATTGCGCCATTTTTCTTGATTGGAATATGCAATCTGACGAATTGGCGCATCGCTTTATTAGCAGCAGCTTGCCTGCCGATTGCCTCCTTGCTCAGTTTGCTCGCCTATCGTGAATTGTTTACCTGCAATCGGCCCGCGCCAAACACCACGCGCGCCACGAGTAGCGGCAGCATGTTGCATTTTTTAAAATTGCCAGCGATTTGGGTCTGTTTTGCCTTCTTTTTTGTCAGCGCGGTAGCGCTAGGTGGAATTCAAAGCTTTTCACCGACGGGCTTACAACACATTTATGAAGTCTCGCTCAATCTGGCGACGACGGCATTTACGCTGTATATGCTAGGTTCGGCAACGGGTATGGTGTGGGGTGGCTTTTTAGCGGCGAAAACGCGGCAACACGAGCGCATCATTGCATTTGCCTTTTGCACCGCTGGCGCCTGTAGCTGCCTGATCGGGGCTGGGATGGTAACGCCGTATGTAGCAGTCGCACTGATGGCGGTGACAGGTTTGGGAGCCGGTGTCGCCGCGCCCTCCCGCGATTTTTTGATACGCGCCGCCGCCCCACAGGAAGCAATGGGACGAGTATACGGCATTGTGTATTCGGGTTTGGAGCTGGGTTTTGCGGTGGCGCCTTGGCTATTCGGCTATTGGATGGATGCTAAGCCATCGGCGTCAGCATAAATCCAATCACCGGGACGCACCATCACGCCTGCAATCGTCACCACGCCATCTTGCTGCCCTTCGCCAGTGCGCGCGCTACGGCGCGGATGGGTGCCAAGTGCGCGCACGCCGATGTTGCATTGATTGACTTCGATGCTATCGCGAATGCAACCATCAATAACGATGCCAGCCCAGCCATTTTTCTGCGCCAAATCACCGAGGTTGCCGCCGACCAAGGCGCAACGTGTGCTGCCACCAGCGTCAATCACCAGCACTTGGCCTCCGCCTGGGGTTTCCAGAATTTTGCGCACCAAGGGATTGTCTTCAAATACTTTGACAGTTTTAGCTGGCCCGGCAAATTGGATGTTTTTGCCGTAGCAACTAAAGACAGGGGGCAAGATGGCAAGCTCCCCGCTTTGCATCTTGTCTTCGTTGGCATCACACAGGTCACAACAATTGAAATTCATAACAACTCCTGTTCGCAATCAAAAGAAATGAAAAAAGTGACACGTCTGCAACTGCGGGCGCCGATTCGGTAGACGCGGCCCGATTTGCTTGGCAGGCTTGCATACTATGCCACAGCACAGTGCTTGAAGCGGGCTATACTGCTGAAAAATGATGCATCGCAATGTAGGCGTTGTTATGATGTTCGAATAAAGGTGGAATCGAGCCAACAAAAAACTGAGGAATAGCTCCAAAAACCGTCTTTTATTTCATAGTACGAAAGGCGCATTTCACAATGTGGGAAATTTTGAGGAATTTTCTTTCACCTTAAGAAAATATATTTCACATCATGAAATTGTTTAATTAAGCCATTGATTTACAAAGATATTTTTTTAGTTTTATGTCTTATATAAGACCTTGCTGCACTGCCAGAATGCGCATATCATAGCTGCATTGGATTTGACTCTTAACCTCGTTCAACAGGAGAACACAATGTCATCACGTCAACAGCAAATTGAAGCCTTGCAAAAAGAATGGGATACCAATCCGCGTTGGAAAGGGGTAGTACGTAGTTATAGCGCAGAAGATGTAGTTAACCTGCGCGGCTCCTTGCAAATTGAACACACTTTGGCCAAACGCGGTGCAGAAAAACTGTGGAATTTGGTCAACAATGAGCCATTCGTCAACGCTCTCGGCGCGCTGACTGGCAATCAAGCAATGCAACAAGTCAAAGCTGGCTTGAAAGCAATTTATCTGTCTGGCTGGCAGGTAGCAGGCGATGCAAACTTAGCTGGCGAAATGTACCCAGATCAATCTTTGTATCCAGCCAACTCGGTGCCTATGGTGGTGCGTCGCATCAACAACACTTTCCAACGCGCTGATCAAATTCAATGGTCGGAAGGCAAAGGCGATACCGATTTCTTCGCGCCTATCGTGGCTGACGCCGAAGCAGGTTTCGGTGGCGTATTGAATGCCTTCGAATTGATGAAATCCATGATCGAAGCTGGCGCGGCTGGCGTGCACTTCGAAGATCAATTAGCCTCCGTCAAAAAATGCGGCCACATGGGCGGCAAAGTATTGGTGCCAACCCGCGAAGCCGTGGAAAAACTGACCGCAGCGCGCTTAGCAGCTGACGTGATGGGCACCACCACCTTGGTGATTGCACGTACCGATGCAGAAGCAGCAGATTTGTTGACTTCCGACGTCGATGACAACGACAAACCATTCTGCACTGGCGAGCGCACCGTCGAAGGTTTCTATAAAGTCAAAAATGGCCTAGAGCAATCGATCTCGCGCGCTTTGGCATATGCACCCTATGCTGATTTGGTCTGGTGCGAAACTGGCAAACCAGATTTGGCATTTGCAAAAGCATTTGCTGATGCAGTACATGCTAAATTCCCAGGCAAAATGTTGGCCTACAACTGCTCGCCATCGTTCAACTGGAAGAAAAATCTGGATGATGCGACGATTGCTAAGTTCCAAAAAGAACTCGGCGCAATGGGCTACAAATTCCAATTCATCACCTTGGCTGGCTTCCACTCGCTGAACTACGGCATGTTTAACTTGGCACATGGCTATGCACGTCGTCAAATGTCGGCCTTCGTTGAGTTGCAAGAAGCTGAATTCGCCGCAGCAGAAAAAGGCTTCACCGCCGTTCGCCATCAACGCGAAGTGGGGACAGGCTATTTCGATGCAGTGACGCAAGCGATCCAACAAGGTCAAAGCTCAACCACCGCTTTGCATGGTTCGACCGAAGATGAACAATTCTTCGACAATCACTAATTTCTGCGAAGCGCAATTGCGCTAGATTGAGCAAGATTGAAAAAGGCCGCGCAATGCGGCCTTTTTCTTTGCGTGATCGAATACTAAGCCGCTTCGCGCAAGGTGGCGAGCGGTGGTTGATTCAGCACATTGCGTAGGCCCAACCAACCGCCCAACAAAGCACAGGCGGCACCGCTGACCATCCCTATCAACCAAATTTGCGGATTAAATACCCATTCAAATTCGAAGATAAATTTCGCCAAGGCAAAACCGATCGCCGCCGCCCCGCTTGCAGCGAGCACGCCCGCCACGCCGCCGACCAAGATAAATTCAATCGCCTGTGCGCGTGACAATTGGCGGCGGGTTGCGCCGAGCGCCCGCAATAAACCTGATTCGCGCGCCCTTTCCTCTTGCGAGCCAAGCAAGGCTGCATACAACACCATGACGCCTGCCGCTAAGGTGAAACTAAACAAAAATTCCACTGCCGTCGTAATTTGATCGATGATGTCGCGCGCTTGCTTGATCATGGCACTCGTATCGATGATGGTCAGATTCGGAAAATCGCTGGTCAATTGATGCGTGAAGCGCTTATCGCCCTCGGGCAAGTGAAACGCGGTAACCCAAGTGAATGGTGCATCTTGCATCGCGCGTGGACTCAAAATCGCATAAAAATTGACCTTCATCGAATTCCAATCTAACTTGCGAATGCTAGTGACCTTCCCTTCCACCATTTGCCCGGCGATATCAAATTTGATGGTATCGCCTAGCTTCAAGCGCAAGGTATTGGCCAAAGATTTTTCTAGGGAGATTTCGCCCCCCGCCTGCGCGCTGTCGGGCGCAAACCACTTGCCTTCAACGATGCTGTTATCAATCGGCGCCGTACGCATGGTCGATAAATTGAATTCGCGATCCATTAAGCGCCGCGCGCTTTCGCTCTCGTAATCCGTGACCTTGGCTGGCTTGCCATTGATTTCCACCAAGCGGCCACGCGCCGTAGGGTAAATCGGCAAATCTTTATCGCCATTCATTTTTTTCAAGCGGGCGTAGATTTCGTCTTTTTGAT
>JACPVY010000008.1 GCA_016197345.1 Burkholderiales bacterium | reverse complement strand
GGCACAGATTGACAAATTTTGTTCTATTTTGAGAGAGGGCGAGGGGACAGTTCTGGTGTCGCTAACAAAAAACAGGAAGTGTATGCAGTACAAATGGTTGGCGCGCGAAGGCAAGCCGGAATGCGAGCCGATTTCAAACTGATTTCAAACCTACTGCAAGCCAAGGGCAAAGCAGTAGGGTGCAGCTTGGGGCAGGGTGATTGTTATTTGAAAGCCAAGACCATCACACCCGTGGCGATTAAGGCAATGCCAGCCCACTCGTGCAAGCTAGGGCGTTCACCCAAAAAGAGTACGGCAAATAAGACGACGAGGACGATGCTGAATTTGTCGATAGGTGCAACCTGACTGGCGCGGCCAATTTGGAGGGCGCGAAAATAGCAGACCCAAGATGCGCCCGTTGCACAGGCGGAAAGCAGTAGGAAAAGCCAAGTTTTGCCAGAAAACTCGCTGGGATCGCGCCATTTGCCTGTGGCATAGACAAAGAGCGCAAGGAGAATGACGATGAAGATGCTGCGGATGAGCGTCGCCAGATCAGCATCGATACCTTTGATGCCGATCTTGGCGAAGATCGCCGTGAGTGCGGCGAACACCGCTGATAGCAAGGCCCACAGCATCCAATTGCTCATTTAGCGGCCCCCGTAGTAGTTCAACGCGTGGTTCAATCCGCGCTTCATTTAGTTGTTACTGTCTTTGGTGCGCACGATTTCAAATACTTTGCCATCGTTGGCCAGTGCTTCCATCTTGCTGCGTGGCACGATCATGGTTTCTTTTGCAAAATAATTGCTGTCGTTAGCGTGGCGGCTCATGGCTTTGCTCAACCCTTTGCGTTGATCGAATGCAGTTTTCGCAGGTTCAAATTCAATCTCCGTGCCTTGCACTGCTTTGATACGCATCATCGAATAATGGAATTCATCTTTGGTTTGGTTGAAATCTGCAATATCTAAGGCATATACATCGCCGACTGCGGGTGCTTTGAGATACATCGAAATATCGTCTTTTTTCTTGCCATCAGCAATGGCACCAAAGATGAAGATGAAGGCGAAAATCACCAACCAGACCGCCCAGCCATAGCGGTGGTTGAACTGATATTTGGGTTGCATATCTTGCTCGACCTTGGCGGCATCGAGGCGGGTGGTTTGTTCACATGATGGGCAGACTGAATAAAAAGCCTTTTCCATCACCATGCCAAGATACCAAATATGTCCCCATTTGTAGGTGTGAACAACGCGATGTGGCGCTTCATTCTTACAGGCGTCACAGGTGAAGGAAGGTGTTTCGCCTATTGTGTTGACGACGTTGCCAGAACCCCAAACGATCATGTCTTTATTTTCCAAGTGAATTGGTTGAATCGCTCATACGAGAATTGTCAGGCTAGAGCGGAAGAGGGTGGCACTATAGCCAAGAAAACAATTGCTGTCGAGAACTGTATTGATACAAATCTTGACTGGGCGCCAAATAAAAATGGCAGGTAGGTCACCTGCCATTTTGCCAAACTGTGCTCAGCACATTCTTAGGTTGGTAAGGCGCTGAAGCGGATTTCGATAGGATATTGCATTTTGCACGGTACGCCGTTGCAGATGGCTGGTTTGTATTTGTGGCGAGCGACGATTTTTGCCGCAAATTTGCTGAGATCAATATCAGGCGATTCGTACACTTCCACTTTACCGGGTTCACCTTTGTCATCGATTTCCACCGCTAAGAACAAGGTGCCGCTACTCATGCCGATTTTGTTACGGCCTTTGCTGATTTCGCGGTAAATCTGGGCAGGGCCGCCGACCGGATAAGGTGGCTCGTCATTTGGGCCCATTTTTTCGTATTTGGATTTGACGTAATCTTTTTGCGCGGCAGTCAGATCTTCGTAGCTTTTGTCGAGCGGGATGGTGCTGGAAATAGCATCGCTTTTTAGCATGGAGCCAGTGCGATTGGTGTCTTCTTTGACGACGTATTTTTCGGTTTTGGTTGGCTCGTCGGCGTAAGCGGTAACACTGGCCAATAAGAGCGTAGCGATGAAGGAATATTTTTTTATGGACATGGTAGGTAAGGGGGTCATGTATTTTGGTGAAAATACTTGGTGAAATAAGCTAGCGCCTTATCTGCAAGAAGTGTCATCAACGACATCTTTTATGCATTGCGCACTTTCGGTGCGTGGCGGCATTTTTTCATGCCGCTATCGTGCCGTCAATTTTTGTTGGCCCCTTTTATAGAGTTTTTTGTATCAGAATATGTATTGCATCGTCATTGTCTCGGTTCCCGACATGGCTAGGGCGTGAATGTACCTGCACCAAGACAGATATCCCCCGCTTTCTCTACATAAGTTGTTTTGCGCTCTATGCTACTGGTTTCGGGGTTGGGCCATTTGTAATCGATCCAGCCCTTACCGTAATTGGCACAGATATCGACCATCGCCCTGATCAAGAAGCGGCCATCGGAATCTTGCAAACCGATCATTTTCTTGCCACGAATATTCGGGTTGGGATGGATTGGTTCTGTGCCGTCTTCGTCAAATAATACGCCAAATATATAGATGCCACCTTGATTAAACGGGCTTTTCGGATCATTGAATTCTATCGTCGCTTTCTTTCTGCCATGCTTTTTGACATAGGCGACTGCGAGTTTGATGCGTTTGACGACGTCGTTGCTACGTGGTGCAGGACTTTCATGGTCGGCGCTCGCATCTGCAATGAAACCACAGAAGAATAAGGCGAGAATGAATTGGGACAGGCGCATAAGAATCTCCTCCTCAGTCTCGCAAGGGTAATCAATTTGACGATAAGGTGCAACGCTGCAAACAAGTAGTCGGCAAATTGTTGTGAATATTGTAGTAAATGAGGGTGCTGCACGCTAGTTTGTGCGACCCTAGCCTCGTTATAATGCAATGTATTGCGATCTCCTTCTCATGGCGACCTAACGATGCACCTTTCCCACCATCCCTTGCGATTTGCCACCCCCGCTCAGCTTGGCGAAGCCTTGCAACAAGCCCGCACAACCAGCTTGAGTTTGTTTGATGGTTTTTTCGGTAGCCATGGCGAAGCGTTGGTGCAAAAAGCGAGCGCCGATGGTTTTAATCCGCCCTTGTGGCAATTGGGACATATCGCCTGGTTTTGGGAGTGGTTTGTGCTACGCGATGCACAATCGACGGATGCCAATAGCGCGGCGCGTGCTTCCTTGCTCTCTAAGGGGGATGATTGGTTTGATGGCAATATCTCGCCACGCAGTCGCTGGACACTTGATTTGCCATCGAAAGGGGCGCTCAAAACCTACTGCCATGAGGTGTTGGATCGCTGCCTCGACAAGCTTTCGCGCACTCCTAACCACGATGCCGCGCTCTATCCATTTCGCCTTGCCTTAGCGCATGAAGATTTAGCCGCCGAACAATTTCTATGCAGTTTGCAAGCGCATGGTCTCGCTGCGCCAGCACGCTATAGCGCCCCCGGTGCGTATAGCTGGGCGCAGGGCGAAATCCATTTTCCGGGCGGCACGATACGACTAGGCAGTGGCGAGGGCGGTTTTGTCTTCGACAATGAACAACCGCCTAACGAACAGCGGGTGGCGGCGTTTAAGATGGATTCGACGCTGATCTCAAACCAGCAATTTGCCGAGTTTGTCGAAGATGGCGGATATCAACGACGGCAATTTTGGAGCGAGCAATGTTTGCGGTGGTTGATGCAACAAGAGCGCTCGGCACCACGCTATTGGCAT
>JACPVY010000007.1 GCA_016197345.1 Burkholderiales bacterium | reverse complement strand
TAAGGTGCGGCGGTGATAGGCGATAGTTGTAGCGGTAGGCTAAAACTGAAGGTTGCGCCCTGCTGTGGCGCACTTTGCACCGTGATTTTGCCACGCATCAATTGCACTAGATGCTGCGAAATAGACAGGCCCAGACCTGTCCCGCCATATTTGCGCGTGGTCGAACCATCTGCCTGGCTAAACGGTTGAAATAAGCCCTGCACTTGCGTCGCGCTCATGCCGATGCCGGTATCGCGCACGGCAAAGTGTAAGATCACTTGCTGTGCGTCCGCGCTTTCCGCAACGCAACGCAATTCGACCTCACCGTGCTCGGTAAATTTGATGGCGTTGTTCACCAAATTGATCAAGACCTGTCCCAAACGCAAGCCATCACCATGCAAATGGCAAGGCACATCGGGCGCGATGTTGTATAAAAATTCGAGCCGTTTTTCGGCCGCTTTTTGCGCGCTAACCGAAGCCACGTTAGCCAATACTTCATCAAGTGAAAACGGAATATTTTCCATTTCCAACTTGCCCGCTTCGATTTTTGAAAAATCCAAAATATCGTTGATGATTCCCATCAGGGACAGGCCAGCACGATGAATTTTGTGAATGTAATCTTCTTGCTTTGGCGTTAAGCCAGTGCGTAAGGCTAAATGCGCCATGCCGATCACAGCATTCATTGGGGTGCGAATTTCGTGGCTCATATTGGCCAAAAATTCGGATTTCAATTGCGTTGCTTCTTCTGCTTTTTGCTTAGCTAGGCGCAGATTTTCTGCATTTTCTTGTAGCGCTTGATTGGCGCGCGCTAATTCATCGGCATGCTGGCGCACTTGGCGCTCTTGTGCTAACAGTTTGCTTTCCGTTTGCCGCAAAGTTGCTAGCGCATCGGCCAGTTGTTGATATGCGGAGGCGTTATCCAAGGCAATCGCACCATACGCACACAACGAGCGAAAAATCATGCGTTCGCGTTCACCATAGGCGTGTCGCCGTGGCGATTGTATGCTCATCACCCCTAGCACTCTATCGCCAATGGCAAGCGGCGCAAACCGCGCCGACAAACACATCATCGTATCGGGGACATGACTGGGGTGGATAAATTCTGGCTCGGCATCGATCACGATTTCGCAACGTTCACGCACACAGCGGGCGCAATTGGCGACGGGGTGATCTAAGGCCACCACATCAAGCGGTAATGCGCGGCCCGCTTCAATATCAATGGCGGCCACTAAGCTTTGTCGCGCATCATCCATCAAATAAACGGTGAAGGAGGTAGCGTCGAGCAGATTATGGACATGCCGATTCAAAGCATCAAGCACCGCATCGACTTGTAATTGCGCCGTGATTTCTTGCCCGATTGCGCCGAGATTGGCTAAGGTCGTATTAGTTTGCTGCAAAATTTCAGCACGGCGGGCTTCTTCCTGTGCCAATTGCCGATGATGTGCGCTTTCGGTACGGGCGCGTTCGGTTTGTTGTCGAATTTGGATCGCTAGCGCGCGCTTGCTGGCAAACTGATTTTGCATTTTTTGCCGCGCTTGGCTTGCTTTCAAGCCTACTTCATAGGCGGTGCGGTAGTCACCACATTTGGCATATTCGACGCCAAGCGCTTCATATAACTCAGCGGCAACGGTATAGCCTTCGATTTGATCGGCAGTTTGCAAAGCCAATTGCAGATAATGCAAGGTGGGCGTTTCGTGCCCCAATTCGGCGGGGCGTGGTAATTCATGCGCGGCATAGATTTTCGCCAGCACCCACAAAATCATGCTACGCCGCAAGCCGTCGTGCTGTTGATCAGCGATTTCGAGCGCTTGGCTAGCGGTCTGCAAGGCTTCATCGTAACGCCCTAATTGCAGTAAGGCAGAAGCCTGGCCACGCAGCGCTTCGCAGGTAAAATCGCGTTGCCGCAAAGCACTGGCACGCAGTTGCAATTGTTGGAAAGTGGTTAACGCGGTTTCATAATCTTGTAAATCCAACGCTAGTTCACCGAAATAATGCAGGCTAAGGCCATAGCTACGGGAACCGGGGATGCCGGCCAAAATGCTCAGCGATTGATTCAACATTTCCTCAGCCGCATCTAGCCGCCCTAGCTTGCGCAAGGTTTCTCCCGTTTGCGCCAAACAACCGCCGATACGCGCTGGCCAGCCCGCTTGGCGGGCTAAATCTAATCCAATTTGCATCCATTCCAAGGCGCTATCAGCATCGTTCAAACTATTAAAGGCGTCGCCGACATTGGTCGCCGAAATAATCGCACTGCGCATTTGCCCGCTTTGCATCGCCCATGCATGGGTGCGCATGCCGCACTCGATAGCGACACCAAAATCGCTTTGCAAGGCCGCTGTCGTAAAAAAGAAATCTGAAATGCAGGCCGCGAGCGCAGGATGGTATTGGCCATAGACTTGGGGATCTTCGCTGAACTGATTGCGCCAAAACGACATCGCATATGGCAAATCGCGAAAACCTGCCCACGATGCACGCTGTGCTTGCGTCATTTCGCTACGCACTTGATCACCCGCAGCCAGCGCATTTTGCCCGGCGAGCTTCATATGGGTATCGAATTGGTCGATCATGCCTTGTTCGGCACAGATGAAGGCCAGCACCCAATGGGTATCGGTGACACCTAGCATGTCGTGTAGCGCTTCAAATTGATCGAGCGCTGCATGCGCGCCCCGTGCGGCATCCACTAATTGTCCAAATAGCCATGCGCACTCGGCTTGGATCAGGGTGATGCGGGCGCTGATTGACGCTAATTGACTCGGCACGTTGGGCGGCATCAGTGCTAGGGCTTGCTCGCATAGCGTACGGGCGCGGGCGCTATCGCGCTGGCGCAGGTGCCAGGCCATTTCCACTAGGAGTGGCAGGCGTTCATCTGCTTCCCTCGCTGCATCTAACCGGGCCTCGCAGCTTGCCACCACCTCGTCAGGCGCAAACAAATCCATCCATCACCTTTTTAAATTACGCAGCGCAGTTATTTCGCTCTTATTTCGGTCTTATTTCGGCCTTATTTCGGCCTATGCCGGGCAGTTAGGCCGGGCTTATGTCGCTCTTGTACCAATCTTATGTCAATCCATTTGCGGTTTTCAATTGCCACATGGAACTTTGCCTATTTTTCGCTATCATAGGCCGACTGCGTTGATGCTTACCGTTTCCTGTTGAGGGTAGCGCTAAGTGCCAGCACAGTTAAGGCCCAAGGCATCGCTGTGCTCAGCATGTTGTTCATGCAATATTTTTTTGTCTGAACGCCTGCTGTAAGACCAGTTATCACTGATAGCACAAATATGCGCAATAAGACATTAAACCTGAGAGAGAACCAACAATTCCACTCCGCCGCGTTTGCCATTTCACTTATTTGCCATCGCCTTGCTCAAGCATGTCGCGTTAGCAACAAATGCCTATGAGCAAGCATACACCAAAACTTTCACCAGACATAACAATGAGAGACCTCGCCTTCCCCAGCCGCCTGCAATTAAAACTGATCAGCGCCAGCCTATTGCTGGCTTTTGCTTCTAGCGCCATGGCGCAAGATGCTGGCGCCAAACCGGGTACCCCACCTGCCGCTAGCAAACCCGCTGATCCGACTGCTGCCAAGCCTTTTAACGATGTCATCAAAGACGCGAAAGAAATCAAAGGTTTCTTTAATCTCTATCAAAAAGATGACAAAGTTTGGATCGAGATCAAACCAGAGCAATTAGACAAACCGTTTTTCTTCAGCGTCAATATTCCCACTAGCGTCGGCGAACGTCGCTTATACGCCAGCCAAATGGGTGCCTCACATCTGGTGATGTGGAAAAAAATCGGCAATCAAGTGCAATTAATCGCCAAAAACACTGATTTCACCGCCGCCGCTGGCACCCCCGCCGCGATTGCTGTCTCGCAAGCATTTTCTGATTCTTTATTAGCTAGCGCCGCCGTCGCCTCGGCGCCGCATCCAGAGAGCAAGGGCATTTTGGTCGATGCTTCCGCACTGTTATTTAACGATATCGTTGGCTATAGCACTGCGCTCGAATACGCTTACCGCATTCCTTATGCGCTAGACAAAGCCAACTCCAGTTTTGGTCGCGTGCGTAGCGACGACAGCATGACTGGCTTTGCCGTCAACGCCCATTTCGCCACCCCACGCATCGCCGCCCTACCTTTGACACCACCGCCAGTGCCGATGCCAACGCCGCCGACCACCACGCCTGATCCGCGCTCGATGTTCATCGGCTTTTACTACAGCTTTGCCGCCCTGCCCGCAACACCGATGGCGGGCCGCTT
>JACPVY010000006.1 GCA_016197345.1 Burkholderiales bacterium | reverse complement strand
TCATAGCCGTTTGATACATCTTTCAGATAGCCATATGCATGAAAGAAGCTTGTAAAATACAGACAGGTCTGTACACTTTGTTTTGGGCGGCCTCAAATATTGAATGACCGCCCATCTTTCGCAACAAGCACCGAACAAGGAGAGCCCAATGCATACCACTGAAATTCAGCAACACCCCCCTTACGTCCAGATTGATGCTGCCAAGGTCGTGCAACTCCGAGACCGACATGACTGGATCGTCGAGCCGATCTATCGTGCTAGTGATGCCGTTCTGAAAATGCCCTTTTTCGAGTGGTTAGGCAGTATCCAGACAGCTCAGGAATTCAAGCCTGCGGCGGTTCAACTCTATTACCACTCCGCAACCTTTCCCAAAGTAATGGGACTAATGCTTGGCCACACCTCCCTCGCAGAAAACTGGATGATGCCATTCTATGCGAAACATGCTTATGGCGAGGCCGACCACCATGAGATGCTGATGCAGTGGATGCTACGCCATAACTTGCTCAGGAACAGGGAAGAAATTAATGAGGTTATTACTACGCTGGAAACAAATGCGTGTGTCAACTACGCCTATCAGATGGCCATAGAACAGGATCGTGATAAATGGCTGGTTGGGTTGAACAGCGGCATTGAACGGTGCTCGAACGATTTCTTCAAAATGGTTTCCCCGAAGATGCATGCCATCGAAGCCGGTGATGCCTATTTCGACGTGCATGTTGAAGCTGACGAGCACCACAGCATCATGGGGCTGGATTACATCGAGCCGCACGATCCAAACAGTTTCCGAGGGCAACAATTGATCTCCAAGGCGCTTGAAGGAATTAGTCTTTGGGCTGCCATGTTGAACTCGTGGATCGGGGTGGATTACTTGCCGAAGTTTGATCTCGATGGTAACTTGATTCGCCATCAGAAATCATAACTTGAGTCGGCACCACTTCTTTTCGAGGTGGTGCCAATCCAACTTGAAATGTGAGGTCAACATGGTCAATTTTATCAGCAAATGGAAAAGTGGCGGCGCAACCTGCCCTTCGCGCGCCACTATGTCGGATATTGTTTCAGCCTGGATAGGAGGGGCTGTGGCCATCGCTATCGTGGCATATGGGTCGATTCTGGTGCATGCTCCTCTGGTGATCGGGTCGTTTGGGGCAAGCTGTGTATTGCTCTTCGGATTTCCCGATAGCCCTTTTTCGCAGCCAAGAAATGTAATCGGTGGTCATTTCTTAGCCTCTATGATTGGGCTTTTATTTCTTTACTTTGTTGGTTCGGAATGGTGGAGTATGGCACTGGCTGCCGCAAGTGGTATTGCCATCATGCAACTTACTCGTACCGTGCATCCGCCTGCGGGATCAAATCCTGTAATTGTGATGCTCACCGCCCCAAGTTGGCAGTTTCTAATAACGCCAACCCT
>JACPVY010000005.1 GCA_016197345.1 Burkholderiales bacterium | reverse complement strand
GTGTAATGCGCGATACAGACATCGGCAAGGCTTGATTTTCAGCAATTAGCCACAGGCAACTCGCTGCAACTGCATGCTAGCGCGGCAAAAAGGTATCGTCGCCAAGCTGGCGCGGAATGACAGCGATACCGAGCTGCTCAACAAATTCACGAATGCGGGGGAAATGGGGATCGCTATCTAGGGGCATGTCATTACTCGCGATGAAATTGACGTTGGGCAAACGCGCCTCTATAGCGATGCTCCAGCACGAGATGGCTGGTCGCAATCAGGCTATTCAGGCCGAGAATAAGGGGCAACAAACTTCCTTGTGGCAAGGCCCAAACCTGTCCCGCTGGCGGAGCCACGCGTGTCGCGGCGCTAATCACAGGAGCAACCCAAGCGGCGTCCGCAGTCACATCTAATAAAATATCACCGGTTTCGGTGCTATGCACGTAAATCTCACCACCATGCAACAAACTAAAGCAAATCCCCTGCCCTTGCGTCTGTCCCGGTTTGTCTGCCAGCAATTTGCGTAATTCGCGGTCATTTAAATCCATCCAAGCTTCGATTTCTTGGATATTTTCTAGCATCAGCCAACGGTGTGGTTCAGTGCCGGGGATGGAGTCGGGGTCGAAATAATCCATGATGTTCCTTGCTAACGTGACGATGGCGATGAAGGCGCATTATGACAGAGCGCGGTAGCCTTGCTCAATCTTGCCAGACACCCGCGCGAAACCGCACGCGGCTAGGGGCTGCTAGCGTTCGCCACATTCTTTAGGCGGAAACTAATAATAACTCCCTCCCTTCATTTGTAATAACTATTCATCAGGAAGTGAATCTCTTATTTCAGCACGCTGTTTCTATATTTAAATTTAATGACTATCTTGCTTTATCAAAAAATAATTTCCGCTTCAAGACATTAAAACTTCTAGCAATAAATTATTTACTCTCTGGATTTCTGAAAATAACATGCTAGTATGCGCGCGCTACGTGAATGGTGTATCAAACATACTAGCTATACACTTAAACTAGCTAACCCACAGCGCAATTATTCCATGTGGGGTATTCAAATATTACCAAGAGAAAGATTATCAATGCAACGTTTCATTTCGAAGCCTCTGAGCGCGGCGATGCTGCTCGCGTTGCCGCTATTTTGCGGCACAGTGCAAGCCGTCAGTTTTGAAGATTCCCCTACACCACCGTTTCAAACCCAATCTAGCGGTACTGGTTGGAAACTGGTGACGGTTCCTACCGTCAGCATAGGCGGTGAATTCCAACCACCAGCGGCACCGCTGCCGCCGGATGGCAATGGTCTCGCCGCGACCGATTTCACCACCGTCTACATGATTGATTCGATCGAGGGGCTGAATAATGCACCACTGCCAGCCGCGATCAAACAAGATTTGGCAGGCGAATTTACCGTTAGCCTCGCGGCTCGCAAACAAATGGCGAAGACTGCCGGCGTGAATGCGCTCGGCTCTTCCAATTTGACGCCAGTTATTTTTGTTCATAAAGGTGTGGTCGAGGCAATGGCCACCGGTAGCGAACAAAAGAAATATTCGGCCTTCCGCCAAAATGAAGCAATCCAACTCGCCCCTAGCCTGTTTGGTTGCGGTGGTAAATGGTATGGCAAATCGAAAAGCGGTAGCGTCAATATCAACAATCAAAGTAAAGCAAAAAACTTTAATTTGACAGATGGTTTAAGCGCAACACTAGGCGCTGATTTGCCAATGAATGGCAAAATTGACTATACATTTAATTATTCTTATCGCGCCAATAGCTGCATCGGCATTCCTTATGCGGTGCGCTTTGATAATATTCACGCCAAAGGTGATTTAAATCTGAATAACAGCGTCATTTCGCTGACTGGTTCGGTAACCGCCCAAGGGAAACTGTGGGAATCGCCAAAAACCAATTTGTATAGCAACACTTGGACCTTCTTCGTCGGCCCAATTCCTGTGTTGTTAGGTTTGAACGTACCGTATTATTTCGGTGTGGATGCCAATGCCACCTTGGCAGGTTCGATTTCCGTCTCGCACGCTGGGACTGGTGTGTATAGCTTTGACTACACCTGTACCCAAAGCAATTGCGATGGCACCAATAATTCCACCGTGCAATTCCAAAATACCGCGACTGGTTCGCGTGCTGGTGTGTCGGTCAACGTCGGTGTGAAGCCCTATGCAGCGATTGAAGCCAACGGCTATTTGTATAGCGAATGGTTTGCTAGCGCGGGGATTGGTACCGAATTATCGGCTCCATCTAGCTTGTGGGCCTATTACGGCAATAACTGCGGCGACGCCGATGGCGATGGCAATACCGAAATGCTGAAAAGCGCGGTGTTAGATGTCAACGCGCAAATCGCGTTGTATGGCAAATGGCAAATTATCGGTAAGAAGAGCTGGACGTGGATGGATTGGAAGCTGAGCATCCCAGGCTGGAAAACCTTTAAAGTCAGTGATTACACCAAACGCGACAAAGCAGAATTCTGGGCGTTGCGCCGCAATTTGTATTTCAAAGAATTGGAACCTGAAGCAACCAGCGCTTTGACCCCAGTCATCGTTGGCTCCAGCAACCCAAGTGCAAGCGGTACTGGCTATGCAGCAATGATGCGTAATTGCGTACCATTCAAAGACACCATGAACTATGTAATTGATTGGGGCGATGGTACGACTTCGGCTGTTTCTGGCGAACCAAATCAACAAGTTTTCCAAGCACATAACTGGGCCAGCACTGGCACCAAAACTGTGAAAGTGATGGCAGTTTCGGACAGCATCGGTCGTAGCTATAACAACATCGCGACCACCCGCGTCGTCAATGTTGCGCCATTAGCACCACCTAGCGCACCAAGCAATATCAGCGCACCAGCACAATCGGGCGCAAATCTGGCGATTTCGTGGGGCGCGGCAAGCGGCGTGGTACAAAGCTATGAATTGCAACAACAAGCCAATGGCGGCGCTTGGACTAGCGTGTTCAACCAAAATGCAACCAGCACCAATTTGAACTTAGCGCTGGGTTCGTATAACTTCCGCGTACGTGCTTGCAATGCTTCCGGTTGCGGCAGCTTTACCAACCCAATTACTGTCAATGTTGTGGTGGTTCCTAGCGCGCCAACGCTGACCGTACGTGCAGATGACCTCTGCTCGGGCGACAGCACGGCAAACTGGAATGCGATTGCGGGTGCCAACGAATACCGCGTCTTCCGCAACACCACGAATGACAGCACAACAGCAACGTTGTACCAATCGACGTCTGCAACCTCGGCCTCGATTACCGTGCGTCAAAACACCTATCTGTGGGTGAAAGCCTGCAGCAATGGTGCTTGCAGCAATTTCTCGAATGCTGGCACGGCACGCATCACTAAGGGCAGTGCTTGCAACTGCTTGATGGCAGGCCAACCAGGTGCAAAAGGTGTACAAATTTGCCGCTAAGTGAGGGCATCGCAAGGCGTTAGCGCTCAGCCCTCCATAGCAGTGCGCTAACATCGTTCGACAAAAAGCCGTAGCACTTGCTACGGCTTTTTCATTTTCCGTCGCGGGTTAGGGTAGCAGCGCGCTACACTAATGCTTTATCAGTCAGCCCCTGCCAGCCGCCAACGGAACCGCCATGAAGAAATCGCTTATCAGTTTGCTGTATTGCCTGACCGCTAGCGTTAGCGCACAAAGCCCTAGTCCTGCTGCCGCACCTCATCCTGTCACGACAAGCACATCAAACGCACACACCACCGTTCGCGCTGGTGATGATTTTTATGAGTTTGTGAATGGCGAATGGGAACAGAAAACCGAGATCCCGGCAGACCGCGGTAGTTGGGGCGTATTTTCCATGCAAATGCGTGACACTGAATTGCAATTGCAAAAAATCATGCAGCAATTGCTGCAGCCAGAAAGCAAACTCGCCGTCACGGCCGAAAGCAACAAAGTACGCGATTTCTACCTCGCTTACATGGATGAAGCGCGCATCGAAACCTTGGGCTTGAGTCCACTGCAACCACAACTAGAGCGCATCGCCGCCATCAAAACCCGCCGCCAATTAGCGCAAATACTAGGCGCTAGCATCCGTGCCGATGTCGATCCATTGAACTTGAGCCGCTATAGCACCGAAAACATCTTCGGCTTGTGGGTAGCGCAGGGCTTCCATGATCCACAACACAATCACGCCTATTTGCTGCAAGGCGGTCTCGGTTTGCCGGATCAAGTGTATTACCAAGCCAAGCCGAAAATGCAGGCGCTACAGCAGCAATATCGCCAACATATCGCCACCCTTTTGCAATTAGCCGGCCTCAAAGACAGCGCAGCACGCGCCGAAAAAATCTTCCAATTGGAATTGGCATTGGCTGCTAGCCACACGACGCGGCAAGAATCCGATGAGGTGACGAAGGCGGACAATAGCTGGAAACTCAGCGAATTTTCTCGGCGTGCGCCGGGCATGGATTGGCGTGCATTTTTCGCTAGCGCACAATTGAACCGACAACAATCGATCACGGTTTGGCATCCCAAAGCCGTGATCCGCACCGCCCAACTCGTGCAAAGCCACGATTTGCACGTCTGGCGCGATTATTTGACTTTCCACACCCTCAATCATGCGGCCAGCTTGCTACCGAAAGCCTTTGCCGAACAACATTACGCTTTTTATGGCGTGGCGCTGGCAGGGACACCTAGCCAAGCACCACGCGAGCGGCGCGCAATTGCCGCAGTCGATGAAGCGCTGGGGGACGCACTAGGCCAACTCTATGTACAACAATATTTTCCCGCTGAAAATAAAGCGCGCATCACCACCATGGTCAGCAATGTGATTGCCGCCTTTAGTCGCCGGATCGATAAACTCGATTGGATGGCCGCGAGCACCAAGGCGCAAGCGCAAGAAAAACTCAAGACCCTGTACGTGGGCATTGGCTACCCTGATCGCTGGAAGTCGTATCAAGGCTTAGCAATTTCGCCACAAGAGGCACTCGGCAATCAGCTACGCGCAGAGCAATTTGCGACACAACAAGCGCTAGCGAAATTGGGCAAAACAGTGGATCGTTCTGAGTGGGTGATGTCTAGCCAAACCGTGAATGCGGCAAATCTGCCATTACAAAACGCACTGATTTTCCCTGCCGCGATTTTACAAGCACCAATGTTTGATGCCACGGCAGACGAGGCGCAAAACTATGGCGCTATCGGCGCCGTGATCGGCCATGAAATCAGCCACAGTTTTGACGACAGCGGCGCGCAATTCGATGCCCAAGGCCGCTTGCGCAATTGGTGGACGGCGCAAGATCTGTCCCACTTCAAGGAAATGGGACAGGCTTTAGCCACGCAATATAACGCCTACCAAGCCCTGCCCGATCTAGCGGTGAATGGCCAACAAACCTTGAATGAAAATATTTCAGACTTAGCGGGCTTAAGTGCCGCGCTAGACGCCTATCACGCCACGCTAGGCAAGGCGGCTAGCTTGCAACACGATCGCCTATTTATTGCCGGCTACGCCCTCGCCTGGCGCAACAAATCACGCGAAGCCAGCCTCCGCCGCCAATTACTCACTGGCGGCCACTCCCCCGCCCGCTACCGCACCGCCACCGTGCGCAACGTGGACGAGTGGTATCGCGCATATGATGTGCAGGCCGGGCAAGGCTTGTATTTAGCGCCGGAGAAACGGGTGAAGGTGTGGTGACCCACGCGTAACTCGGTCAGTAGGGCGTGGGCACAAGTTGCCCACGGCATTGGCAGTTAGCCCATAGCAATGCTGGGCAAGAGACTATTTTTGTAATTTGCGTTACATTGCTGATCCAAACAGCATCCTTGCCTTAGGTGCTGAGGCTCCGGCACAAAAAGCGTCTACTGCCGTGGGCAACAAAGTTGCCCACCCTACGCACGTCAGTTCAACACACGCCATCCATTGCATTCGGCAACAACACAGCCCGCTAGGGTTCCTCCATTGCTTGCCCTGATACAAGGTGGCGCGAATCCGGTTATCATTCTGCCCATTGAAACAGAATGAACCAAATCCACCGTGCTGACTCTATGCGGCACTTGTATTGCTGATGGAAAAATCATGACTACGCCAACTACTCCCAAATCTACCGCTACCAAAATCGCCACCTGGCTAGGGATTGCCGCCGTTGCGGCGGTGGCCGCCTATGGTTATATGGCGATGACGGCCAATCGCAGTGCGCCTGAAGTGACTTATACCGATATCACCGGGCAAAAAATGACGACGAGTGGCTTGATAGGCAAAGTCGTGATGGTGAATTTTTGGGCAACTTCTTGCGCAACCTGCGTCAAGGAAATGCCAAAAATGGTGGAAACCTATCAAAAATATAAAGGGCAAGGTTTGGAATATATCGCCGTCGCGATGCAATATGACCGCCCAGATTACGTATTGAACTACACGCAAACCCGCCAACTGCCATTCAAAGTTGCGCTGGATACGCAAGGTGATCTCGCCAAGTCATTTGGCGATGTGGCCCTCACCCCGACCACTTTCGTGATTGGTAAAGATGGCAAAATCATCAAACGCTATGTCGGCGAACCAAGCTTTGCCGAATTACACCAATTGCTAGATAAAGCCTTAGCCACCTAACTCGCCAACGCCTTACTTCCCGCCGCCAGCATAGATGCGCCTGCGCTACCACATTTTTAAGCGAACTTGCATGCGGTGCTTGCGGTGGCGCGGCGAGGCGTGCATCATGTAGCCACTACTGCACACATCACACCGTGCGCACATACGTCGTCACCCAGAACTGCCTCCACCCAGCAGTTCAGGCCAGCAGGTCCCCCCTGCCTTGCCTGATACGCATCTGCCCTGCCGTCTCCCTTTACTGCCACCTAAACAAGGAAAACATCATGGATCATGCAATCCGTTATGAGCGTTCCCGTCGTTTTACACAACTGTGCG
Organism: Burkholderiales bacterium; assembly: GCA_016197345.1. GTDB lineage: Bacteria > Pseudomonadota > Gammaproteobacteria > Burkholderiales > Burkholderiaceae_D > JACPVY01. Next base: position 9,252 of record JACPVY010000005.1, on the reverse strand, counting down.
CAAGTAGCTTAGCCTGCTGTGCGTTACTATTGAGCAGCCCCGGCTGGGCCGAAGAAAAGGCCGCAGAAAAGGCCAAAGAAGACAAAATCGTCACCGATCGCCCCGATTTTGTCGAATCTAGCGACACAGTCGGCAAAGGTCGCTTTCAAATTGAAGCCAGTGTCGCGTATGAGCGCAATAATCTTGACGGCGTGAAAGATCGCAAATGGTCAACCCCATTTTTGCTGCGCTATGGCGTGACTGAAGATTGGGAACTCCGCTTAGAAACCGATGGCCACATCAGCGCCCGCACTGAAGATAGCGCAACGGGCATCGCCGTCAGCGAAAGTGGCTTTGCCGATACCTCGCTGGGTTTGAAATGGCATGCGCTAGATGCTGCGGGCAATGCACCTTCGATTGGTTTTTTATTCCATCTCGACTTTGCCTCTGGCTCCAGCGCCTTTCGTGGCAATGGCGTGCGGCCGTCGGTGCGCATGTCCGCCGAATGGGAATTACCGAATGAAATGAGCTTGGGCATTATGCCCGGCATCATGTTCGATAAAACGGCAACGGGTGAACGCTTTACTAGCGGTATCTTCGGTGTCGTGCTCGGTAAAAACTGGACCGATAATTTCCGCAGCTTTGTCGAAATCGCGACACCGCAGATCGCTAGCAGCAAATATGGCGGCACAGTGGCGACATTTGATGTCGGTATGTCATATTTACTCTCCAAAACTACCCAAGTCGATACCGCTATCTCACGCGGTTTGAACAAAAACACGCCCAATTGGGCGTGGACGCTAGGGTTTTCGGCCAAGTTTTGAGAGCAAATGCAAAGCCCAGCAAGGTTTGTGCTGGGCTTAGTATTTTCCGCATAAATTCAGTCTTGCTGGAAATTAGCTGAATCCATTCGCCCTGCTCTGCTAGAATCGCTGTGCTGCAATTAGCGGGCGTGCCGCCACGTCCGATAGCCAACGAGACAGAGGGAAGGCCGTAAAGTATGGATGCATCATCTGAACAAAAAGAAGAATTACGTAAAAAACTACGCCTCGCCGCCTTGGAATACCATGAATTTCCAACCCCCGGCAAAATCCGCGTCACCGCCACCAAACAACTAACCAACCAGCGCGACTTAGCGCTCGCCTATTCGCCCGGCGTTGCCGCCCCTTGCGAAGAAATCGCGTTAGATCCTGCCGCTTCTTACAAATACACCGCACGCGGCAATTTAGTCGCCGTCATCACCAATGGTACGGCGGTGCTGGGTCTGGGCAATATCGGGCCACTCGCATCCAAACCCGTGATGGAAGGCAAAGGCGTGCTGTTTAAGAAGTTCGCTGGCATCGATGTCTTCGATATCGAAATCAACGAGCAAGACCCAGATAAATTGTGCGACATCATCGCCTCGCTAGAACCGACTTTTGGCGGCATTAATCTGGAAGACATTAAAGCGCCAGAGTGCTTTTACATTGAGCGCAAATTGCGCGGCAAGATGAATATTCCGGTCTTCCACGATGATCAACATGGCACCGCCATCATCGTTGGTGCGGCGATTTTGAACGGTATTAAGGTCGTCGGCAAAGATATCAAGCAATGCAAATTAGTGGTATCAGGCGCGGGCGCAGCAGCGCTGGCCTGCCTTGATTTGCTAGTCGATCTGGGCTTCCCCCTTGAAAATATTTTTGTGACAGACCTCGCTGGGGTCGTCTATAAGGGACGCACCGAGTTGATGGACCCGGATAAAGAGCGCTTCGCACAAGACACTCCAGCGCGCACGCTGGCCGAAGTGATACCTGATGCCGATATTTTCCTTGGCCTCTCGGCGGGTGGCGTTTTGAAGCAAGACATGGTGCGTAAGATGGCGGCCAAGCCCTTGGTGCTCGCGCTCGCCAATCCTACCCCAGAAATTTTGCCGGAAGAAGTGATGGCGGTGCGTGCCGATGCGATTGTAGCGACAGGTCGTTCGGATTACCCGAACCAAGTCAATAACGTGCTGTGCTTCCCATATATTTTCCGCGGTGCTTTGGATTGCGGCGCGACCACGATCACGCGTCAAATGGAAATCGCGGTGGTGCATGCGATTGCCGAATTAGCCCAGGCAGAGCAATCCGATATCGTCGCCACCACCTATGGCATTCAAAACCTATCGTTCGGGCCAGAATACCTGATCCCGATGCCATTTGATCCGCGCTTGCTGATGAAAATCGCGCCGGCAGTAGCACGTGCGGCGCAAGAATCGGGGGTCGCCACACGGCCTATCGCCGATATGCAAGCCTATAGCGACAAGCTACAGCAATTCGTCTATCGCAGCGGCACGTTCATGAAACCGCTGTTTGATGTCGCCAAAAAATCGCCAGATGGCCGCAAACGTATCGTCTATGCCGAAGGCGAAGATGAACGCGTGTTGCGTGCGGTGCAAATCGTGGTCGATGAGGGTTTAGCGAAACCGATGTTGATTGGCCGCCCTTCGGTGCTGGCTTCGCGCATCGCCAAATTTGGTCTGCGCTTGCAAGCAGGTGTGGATTTCGATGTCATCAACCCAGAGCACGATGAACGCTATCGCGATTATTGGCAGACTTATCACCAGATGACCGCGCGACGCGGCGTGACGGAGCAATATGCCAAGATTGAAACGCGGCGTCGCCATACATTGATCGGCGCGATGGCGATCCATAAGGGACATGCCGACGGCATGATCTGCGGCACCTTTGGCACCACTGGTTTGCACTTGCATTACATCGACCAAATTCTGGGCAAACGCGGTGGCAGCAATGTCTATGCGGCGATGAATGTCTTGCTATTGCCAGAGCGCCAGCTAGCGCTAGTCGATACCCACGTCAATGAAAATCCAAACGCTGAGGAACTGGCCGAAATCACCATCATGGCAGCCGATGAAATGATGCGTTTTGGTTTGCAACCACGGGCGGCGCTGTTATCGCATTCCAATTTTGGCTCTAGCGATAGCGAATCCGCGAAAAAAATGCGCGCCGCGTTGGAATTGATCCAACGCGATGCGCCGTGGCTAGAAGTGGATGGCGAAATGCATGGGGACACAGCATTGGATTCAGCCCTGCGCAAATCGATCATGCCGCAATCGACGCTAAAAGAAGATGCGAATTTGCTGGTGATGCCGAATATCGATGCCGCCAATATTGCCTATAACTTGGTGAAAACCACCTCCGGCAATGGCATTGCGATTGGCCCAATTTTGCTCGGCTGCGCGCGCGCCGTGCATATCTTGACGCCATCTTCTACCGTGCGGCGGATTGTCAATATGACGGCGCTATGCGTGGTGGATGCGGTGGCGCATCGATAGATGATGTTGATTGTAGGGTGCGCGCCTCGCGCACCACTATGTTGGTATCGGTATAGCACTCAATTTATCGACATCACCGTTAGTTGATTGATTTACTTTGACTAGCAATGGAGCCTAGGTAAAGGGACATGCTCAATAGATCCGGTAAATCTTTAGCGCCACGTAACTATCGTTAACATCGTTTTGGTGCGCGGGGCGCGCACCCTACGAAGATGCGCTCTTTTTACCGAATACCAACATATTCAGATATCCACTAAGGACAGGTGACGTTGCAAGACCAGTCAATCCGTCCCTATTTCTGAACCACCCACTACGGCTGCAAGCGCTGCTTGCTCCAACTGCCATCGGCTTGCAAGATATACACAATGCGATCATGGAAACGCGATTGGCGGCCTTGCCAAAATTCGATGCGGGTCGGGCTTAAGCGATAGCCGCCCCACTCTGCTGGGCGCACTGGTGCGTCCCCAAATTTGGCTTGCGCTGCGGCATATTGCTGCTCCATGCTCGCGCGATCAACAATCGGCTGGCTTTGGGCGGAAGCGACCGCACCTAAGCGGCTGGCCAAAGGGCGGCTGTGGAAATAGGCATCGCTTTCTTCTGCGCTAATGCGCTCCACCGTGCCTTCTATCCGCACTTGCCGCTCTAATTCATTCCAGAAAAATAGCAGCGCGGCATGTGGATTCGCCGCCAAATCTTGCCCTTTGCGACTATCGTAATTAGTGAACCAGGTGAAACCGCGCGCATCGACATTTTTCAACAGCAAAATGCGATTGCTAGGGCGCCCTTGTGCATCGACCGTGGCCACGCTCATCGCATTAGCTTCGGCCACGCTGGCGGCAATCGCTTCAGCAAACCAGACGCCGAATTGGTCGATAGGCTGGTCTAGTACATCGTGTTCCGACAAGGTTTTTTGCGCATAATCAGTACGCATCGCGGCGATATCGGGCAAGGGTACGGTGGCTGGCATCGCTTGCGAGAGACCACGCCGGGCTTTCATCGCTTCGCCTAGGCTCGCCATTTGTTCGGCCGAAAAAATGCGCATCGCCATAGGCGCGATATGCGTTTCTTCTTTCACCATATGACCTGCATACAAATCGCTAAAATTCTGCACATCGTGTTCCGACAAGGCGTCCGACTCACCCGTCGCGATATCGCTTAGCTGTAGTGCCAACACTTGCCACGTTGCTTCCATCATCTTGTGCTCTTTCAAGATTTTCGGCAGCAATTGCGTGAGCAATTCGGCGTCTTCCCCTTGCGCCGTCGCACTCAACATCGGCATCAAGTTCTCTTCTTCGTCGGCGTGGTGCAATAAGGCCGCTTGATTGAAATATTTCAGCACGGCTTTTGCCGCTTGCTGTGCTTGCTCATCGGCACCCGCGCTAGGCAAATGCTCTAGCAAGCGCTGCATCGTCGCAATTTGCTTGCGGATGCGGTTATGGCAGTGTTTTAGCACTGCGATTGGCTGATCAAAATCAGGGACAGGTTCAAATAAGGATTCGTTCATATATTTTCTCAGTGAAAAGCTTTACGCCATACCAGCGGCACGCCAGAAGCGACGACGGCACTCATCGCCAAAAATACTGGCAACAAACCCATGCTGGCACCCACAACTCCAAACGCTAACGGGAATACCACTTGCGATGCATTACTAATCGTGACACGGATACCCACTGCTTCAGCCGCACGCGCAGGTGGTGCGGCTTGATGTAATAAATTGAGAATATTCGGCTGACTTGCGCCTAGACCTATCCCCAACACAAACGCTAGTGCCATCAAACTCCACGCGCTATGCAACCACGGTAAAACGGCGAAGCACAAACAAGTGATCAACAACGCTAACAACAACATGCGCCACTCAGCCAGATAGCGCGTCAGTAGCGGAATGCAAAAACGAATGAAAAAAGTGGCAGCAGAAAAACAGCCAAGAATGAAGCCGATTAAGGACGCGGAAAAACCGTGGCTAGTGCCATAAATCGGCATCACGAAGGTGAACAAATCCCACGATGAAGCGAGCAAAATGCCTATGAAATAAATATGGCGTAGCGGCTTATCGTGCCAAAACAAATCTAAAAAACTCTGTTGCCCGGGCAGACTCTTGTTCTGCGCCACCTGCGCCCGTGGCACATCGGAAAAATTGCTGAATTGAATCAGTGCCATGGACAAAACAGCAATCGCACAAAACGTGATATAGGCCGCATGGTGACCAAAGTGATCAATGATGACGCCCGAGATCACTGGACTCAAAAAACCAGAGGTGGAAAAGCCCAAAGCCAACCAACTGAAATTGGCGGCGCGCTTTTCTGGCGCACTCAATACGCCGACCATATTTTGCGATGCAACATGCAACATCATGAAGCCGACGCCGACTAGGGTTGCCGCGACATACAACACCCATAATTGATTCAATAGCACCACGATAGAGGAACCAGCAATCAAACAAGCTAGCCCTAAGCGTAGCGGCAGGGCAAGGCCAACCCGATCTTGCCAGCGGCCCGCGCGCACTGCTAAAAACATCGGTAACAGTGACGTAAAGGCAACCAAACTACCGACGACAGCAGGTGAAGCGTGTAACGACAAAGCATACAAAGAGGTAGTGATGCGGACTCCCGCCAGCACCATATGACCGAGGATGGCAAGGATAGTGATGTACAACAGAGGTGACAGCCGGGGCATAGTCGGGGAGAAGTTGCGCGCCAACCACAGCGCAGTGCCGCTATTTTACCGCAAACGCACAATATTGCTTGATGCCAAAAAATTTCCACACGGCAGCGAAGTTTGTGGATGGCGCTGTTGTATATCGTAGGGTAGGCGACTCGCCCACCATTGCCGATGATCAATTGAAATGTTGTTTTTGGCAATGAAACCAATAATAGTCATGCCAAAAGTATTTTAAAAATCAAAGACGGTGGGCTTGTGCCCACCCTACGAAAAGCAACAGCACGTTTCGCGACAGCCTCCTCAAGGGTGTCGCAAAACGCAAAACGCATCCGGTAAGGGCGGACAACATGTTGTCCGTCGGTGTTTGGACAACATGTTGTCCGTCGGTGTTCGGGCAACGTGTTGCCCACCGCAGTAAACCTCGCAATTTGCATAGTAATTTGAACAAATCGAACCATTAAATATTGGCAATTACACTAAATTAGGTGTTTTTTACGATGCTTCAAATCCGTGGGCAACAAGTTGCCCACCCTACTCCCCTTTCGCGATAGACGCTTACGGCCCTAGCCAAACGGCGTATAGCTAAAGCCATTCCCAATCACGCCTATCACGCCGGCTTGATTCTCAGCGCTTTCGCTGATGCTGGCGAGCACGCCGGCGGCATTATCTTGCTTTTGATCTAACACCCCTAGCCAATATTGATAGCCACCCGCTTCAGGCGCGCGGTGCAAGACATTTTCATAATATTTCGTCACGAGCGCGGCATTGCTAGGATTGCTGCCATACACCGATTTAAACTCGTCCGAGCGCACAAAGCCGAGTGCAACATCGCGCAATAGCGCGCCATCATCTAGCGCCTTGATCCAATAGCCTAGGCCGCCCGCATCGGGAGTGCGATTAAACGCTGCTTGATACACACGATACGCTTGACCGCCACTACCATTGATATCAAGCGCCACCATGGTATCGCTGAATTTAATGCGCTCTACATTCAGCAAAGTGTCTGTCCCCTCACTACCACTATTGTCATGCAGTGTGAAATTACTGCCATTTTTGCTAATCGTGACATTGCTATAACGCACGCTATAGACAGCGGTATCCACACCTGTCCCACCATCTAGGCTATCGTCACCTGCATTACCGCTTATCTGGTCATTTCCCGCCAACGCGCTAATGCTGTCATTACCAGCACCACCACTGATCACATTCGCAATGCTGTTGCCGCTCAAGCTATCGCTACCATCGCCGCCCGTTAGATTTTCGATCTGCGTCCCAAAATTGAGCGTGACCTGTCCCGCCGCTGAAATCAGGCTGGCTTTGCTACCGATATAGCCCCAATAGCCCGGCTCCAAAAATAGGGTTGCTGCTTGACTAAGCCCTGCTGCACTCAGCGTATCTACCCCAGCGCCATCCCAGATGAAATTCGCTTGATCGGGCGCGATGCTATAGGTGTTGTTGCCCGCCCGTGCTTGCGGATTGGCACCATACAAGTATTGCAATGCCGCCAAATCAAATGGACTGTATTCGGCACTTTCGACATAAGTGCCCGTGGTGTAAGACATGATGGTAAATTGGCGCGCGTCTTCTGCATCTGGAATATACGGCCCTTCGCCGACTTGGCCATTCGCATCGGCATGCGCAAACGGGTGCTTCAAACCCAGCACATGGCCTACCTCATGCACATACAGCGACATCGGCGCTTCTTCTGTCCAGCCTATGGTATTGATACGAACGCGATCACCGCCATCGCCGCCCACGCTAGCGGCTAAGGTGGCACCGCTAAAGACGATGGTGTCGGTATTTTCCATCAGCGTGCGGTTAGTAGTTTCAACAAATTTGAGGCCGATTTCGGTCTGCAAATTGGCAAAGAAACTGCGCACAAAGGCGCGATGCGCTTCGGGAATCGGTGTAAAACCAGTATCGCTCGAGGTGCGCTGCAAGTTGCTATCAGGGAAGCCGTAGTAAATCGTGGTGCTGGTCAGTTTGCTTAGGGCGGCGCTAGGGGAATTGCCATACATCAGCGTATCGAGCCAATACGGCAATGCCTGCACGCCAGTGGCATAGCTGATATTTTCGACATTGGCTGGCGCTTTCACGAAATTGGCCGTGATCAAGGCGCTATCGATGCCAGCGCTGTCATAGACATAGGTATTGCGATTATTGATGATGTAATAGTCGTTGCCGTTCCCGCCGTAGAGTTTATCGAGGCCAGTGCCACCGTCTAAGGTGTCATTGCCATCACCACCATACAACGTATCGTTGCCAGCACCGCCAGACATATTGTCGCCTTGGGTATCGGTGCGGGCCGGGCCACCTACTTTGTCATAGGTGTTGCCGCTACTGAGTTGATCATCGCCGTCGCCACCGAGCAAGGTATCGTAACCGCCGCCGCCAAAAATCGTGTCATTACCGTTACCGCCATCTAGGCTATCGTTACCATTTGCCCCGCCTAGCGTATCCTGACCGTTGCCGCCGCTCAGCGTATCGCCTTGGGTATCGAGCGCATAACTGGCGCTGGCAGGGTCATACACTGAGCCGCTATAGACTTGATCATCACCATCGCCGCCACTCACGCTATCTTTGCCACCGCCGCCACTCAAATAGTCATTGCCGACGCCACCGTCTAGGCTATCGTTACCAGCCGCGCCATAGAGCGTATCGTTACCACTACCGCCCTCTAGCGTATCGCCTTGGGTGTCTTGCTGCGCTACCAGTTTGCTATAGTCATAGCCTTGCCCGCTACTGAGTTGATCATCACCATTCCCGCCTTGCAAAAGGTCGATACCGCCACCGCCGGCGAGAGTGTCGTTATCGTCGCCACCCGCTAAGCTATCATTCCCTTGCGCGCCATACACCGCATCATTGCCGGCGCCGCCATCAAGCACATCGCCTACGGTATCGGCAACAGCGCGGCTATGGGCATAATCATAATTTTGGCCGCTACTGAGTTGGTCGTTGCCCGCCCCGCCCTGCAAGATGTCATAAGCGCCGCCACCGGCGAGCGTGTCATTGCCATCCCCACCGAGCAGCGTGTCGTTGCCAGCACCGCCACTCAAATTATCGGCACCTAAACCACCATCGAGGCTATCACCTTGGGTATCAGCACCCCACGTTTTGCTTTGATCGTCGTACACGGCGCCGCTGCTTAGCTCGTCATTGCCATCACCGCCCAGCAAAATATCAACACCGCCGCCGCCCGTTATTTTGTCTGCACCAGTGCCGCCATCGAGGCTATCGTTACCCTTAGCGCCATTCAATACGTCGTCGCCATCGCCACCGAGCAGGGTATCGCCTTGGGTATC
>JACPVY010000004.1 GCA_016197345.1 Burkholderiales bacterium | reverse complement strand
AGTGCCGTTAAACGTCATCCGAAAAAAACCACCACCATTGATCGCGATATCGAGTGGGTTATTCGAACTTTCGATATTCCCTTGCGTAAATTGCTGCGCAATATTGACGACCTTGGTACCAATCCCGGCCTGATTTGCGCCAGCGCCCGTCAGCGAGTTTGCATACACGTCAGCAAATTGGGCCTGCGACAGCTTGAAGCCGACGGTGCTCGCATTGGCAACGTTATTACCGATCACGTCCAGTGATTTGGCGGCTGCATTTAAGCCGCTCAGCCCTTGTTGAAAGCTCATGTTCTTCTCCTGGTCATTACTGCCGTGTATGCACTACTGTTATCCGAAATTCCGAAATTCCGAAATTGCACGCTATAAAATCTGCCGCACCGCCGATAAATCGACGCTACCGAGGCCATTCAAATTCACTTTCACGCCTTGTGCATTGGTCGAAATACTGCCCACCATGCCAAACGAAAGCGCTTGTGCGCCATCAATCTTTTTACCGCCCTGCATCGCTTCCACCTTGATTTTGTATTGCCCATCCGCGGCAACTGTGCCGCTGTCGGTGGTGCCATCCCAAGTCAGCGGTATGGTGCCGATGACTGGCTTGCAAACCTTTAACGGTATCGTTGAGTTTGTCGATCCCGGTCACAGTCGAAAGCTGCGCTAATTGGCTGGTAACCTGCGCGTTATCCATCGGATTTAACGGATCTTGATTTTTCATCTGCGTCACGAGCAAGGTCATGAAGCGATCTTGCGCGGCGGCAGCCGTCTCAGCACCAGAGCCCGTTTTCTTGGCAGATTGTGGATTCATCGCATCCAGCACATTGCTGGAAACAACATTGGTTTGCAGCGCCATGATAGTTTTCCCTTACTTTTCTCAGTTATTGGCCGATGGTCAAGGTTTTCAGCGCCAGCGTTTTCGCCGCATTCATCGTCTCGACATTGGTCTGATACGAGCGTGAGGCCGACAGCATATTCACCATTTCATCCACTACGCTCACATTCGGCATCGCGACATATCCTTTGTCGTCAGCCATCGGGTGTTTTGGGTCATACACCATTTTAGGCGGCGCCGCATCTTCCACCACTTGTTTGACACGCACCCCTTGCGCGTTCGCCGCATCGACCGCTTGTGCTTCAAATATCACTTGCTTGGCGCGATATGGCTGACCATTGACGCTCGTGGCGCTATCCGCATTCGCGAGATTACTAGCAACCGTATTCAAGCGCTGCGATTGCGCACTCATGGCCGAACCTGCGACATTAAAAATATTAAAGAGCGACATAATTATTGACCTCCTGTGATGGCTGTCATCAGGCTACGGATTTGTGAGTTGAGCAACGTCACCGAGGCTTCATAGCGCAAGGCGTTATCCGCAAACTGCGTGCGCTCGACATCCATATCGACCGTATTGCCATCGATACTGCCTTGTTGCACGCCGCGATACAGCAAGGGCGCGCCACCGGGGCCAGTGTCGGCATTGCCATTTAAATGATTGGCCGAGGTTTTATTGAGCTGCGGTAGCGTGCCAGCCAACACGCCTTGCAAGGTCGCGCCAAAATCGATATCGCGGGCTTTATAGTTAGGCGTATCGGCATTAGCGATATTCGAAGCGAGCAATTGCTGGCGCTGCGCCCGTAGATTGAGCGTGGTTTCATTAAAGCGAAAATAATCGTCCAATTTGCCTATCATCACCGCCTCCGCCTAGTTCTGCATCCTATGCGCCTTCTTTCTTTAGCGCAACAATATTACCGAATGACAGCCATCTTACGCCGCCCTGCTTTACTTCAAACAAGCAATAAGGGCAGGTAAACCCGCTTAGTTCGCGCTTTCGATTCCATCACGCGCGCCTACAATGAGCTGCAATACTCGTGGCCAAACTCGATCACGCAGTTGTTCATTGCAGGAGAAGCAGATGAGATTGAGCACCATTTTCAGCACGCTAGGGAGCGCAGCGAGGCGCAGTGTCTTGTTTGGCATCTGCTATAGCCTGCCAATGCTAGCCCTAGCACAAGAGCCTCCGGCCGCTAAAGAGAAACAAAATCTGGATGTGTTGCGCAGCACCGCCGAACAATTTTTACGCACCCAAACCGCCAACCTCCCCGGCCAAGTTAGCGTCACCATCGGTAATGTTGACAATCGCTTAAATCTTGCGGCCTGCGCTGCGCCACAAGCTTTTTTACCGCCCGGCAGCCGCGCTTGGGGCAAAACCACGGTTGGTGTGCGCTGCGTTGGTACGCCGCAGTGGACGATGTTTATCCAAGCGAGCGTGAAAGTGGTCGGCGAATACGTTGCCGCTAGCGTGCCACTGCAAGCAGGGCAAACGCTACAGGCCAGTCAATTATTGATGCTACAGGGCGATTTGACGACCTTACCTGCTGGCATCGTTACCGATATCAATCAAGCACTAGGACGCAGCAGCGCGCAAGCGGTCGCGGCTGGTGCACCGTTGCGGCAAGACGCGTTACGCACGCCGCAAGTCATACAGCAGGGGCAGTTAGTGAAAGTGATTGCGAGCGGTGCGGGCTTTCGCGTCGCGAGCGAAGGTCGGGCTATCAATAACGCCAACGATGGCCAGCCGATTCAGGTCAAAACCGCTAGCGGCCAGCAATTGAGCGGCATTGCGCAGGCGGGCGGGATTGTGCAGATCAATTATTAAGATCGACAAACATTGATGCACAGAAATATTGTGCAAATTGCGGCAAGTTTGCAACGCGCCTTCGCTCTGAAATAGTGAGAAAAATAGAACAATGCAGGTATGCCTCCAAGATTTCCGCATACCTCTGCTATATTCAATTGCACACGAGGCGCTGGCGAAGTTGGCATGCTGATCAGTTCAGATTGAGGCAAGCAAAGGACAAATGAAAACAGCAAAAGACGGCAGTTTTTCAAGTGTCCCTAAAGTTTACAAAAGCAGCGCCGATAAGAAGGCATATCCCGGGGTTCCATGCTCCACCATATCGAGGATGCTGCTGTGAAAATTTCAGATTCAGTCAAAGGCACACCCGGCCTGCCGGTAAGCCAACCGCAAACCCAAGCTTCGACGGCGAAGAATGCCGAAAAAGCTTCAACCGCTTCAGTGCCTGCAGCGACAGACAGCGTACGTCTATCGCCACAACTGCAATCACTGGAAGGTAAAATTGCCAGCTCTAGCGTTTTCGATTCGAAAAAAGTCGAAAAAATCAAGCTGGCTATTGCCGATGGCCAATTTCAGGTCAATTCGGAAAAAGTGGCCGACGGTTTGTTGGAAACAGTAAAAGATTTGCTGCACTCCCGCAAACGTTAAGCCATCACCATTTTTGCAAACAAGATCGCACTGCTTGAATAGGTAAAGACGATGCAAACATCCAGCTTCAACCCGATGGCTAGCCTCCGCGCTGAACATCAAGCCATGAGTGAATTATTGGTCTTGATGCAACAAGAGCAGGCACATCTGGTCAGCGCGGATGCGGAAAGTCTTGCCCGCTTAACCGAACAAAAAACTCAGTTAATTAACCGCGCCGCTGATCTCGCACGGCAACGTCATGCCGCGCTAGAACAAGCGGGGTTCGCTGGCAATGAAGCCAGTTTGGTTGTTGGCTAGTTCTCACTTCATTCGATAGATAGCTCCGCCGCGCAAATAACGCGAATCGGCAAACACCTCAATTCAGCATTCCCTCCGAAAAATTCCTCAGGAACGACCGCATCAGCGCCAAGTCTGTGCGCACGCCTATCGATGCACATGGTGCAAGCGTGCTACTAGCATCTTGCACCACGCCATTGCCTCGCATCAACTCACCCCGAATTTAAACCCTTACATTTCACATTGCATTTCTGTTTCAGTTGAAAATCACTCATCCTCGACATTAAATACCAATCATATTAAAAATAATATAAAGACTGGAAATCGTAGAATAGAAATAGGAAATTATAAAAATAACATTCGCTTTCGACTGTCAAGCTGTTTAGTGTATCCACTCTACAACAAAAATTTTCAACTATTTTTTGGTGAACGCCAAATTTCTCTGGATACAACTTATTACTAGATCAATTGCGTAAATATTTTTACTTTCTTATAATTTTTTTGCACATGCCCATCTGTTTTATTTACAACAAAAATCGCTCAACATGGCTCCAGAAGCGGTTTTTGGATTTTTTGAGTGTGCTGAAAAAGATGAAACTCTAAGAATAATTATGTTTTTTGCATTATTTTTAAAGCGCTAGTTTAGTTTCCCGTCCAAACGCAAAATTGTAAGAAACCTCTACATCGTCGATCACTTTATGTCTTTGCTTTGTCACAATTCCCCCCTATAATTGCGCCCGGTCTTGTAAGACAGACAAACTTTACCGACGGAAATATCGGTAAATAACACATCAGGGACAGCTCAATCCCGAAATTAGCGGCTGTAGTTCAAAAAACGGCAGCTCACCTTTTTAAAACAATAAACTCTACCAACCAGGATTTGCTCGATGAATAGTCATGTTGCAATGAAATCGCTGCGCACAACCAGCAGCGCTGCTGTAATAAACACCAAACACATCACTCCCGGCCGCCTCACCGCAATGGCAGCCATGCTGGCAGCATTGTCTGCACCAGCATTTGCATCTGATGTCGTGATCAGCCAAGTTTATGGCGGCGGCGGCAACACTGGCGCAACGTATAAAAATGATTTCATCGAGCTGTTCAACCGTAGCGCAAGCCCTGTCAACCTGAATGGTTGGAGTGTGCAATATGCTGGCGCGACTGGCACTAGCTGGCAAGTAACGGCCTTACCTAACGTGGTCTTGCAACCAGGTCAATACCTGTTGGTGCAAGAAGCTGCGGGCACAGGCGGCACCGTCAATCTGCCAACCGCAGACAAAGTCGGCACCATCGCCATGTCCGGCACCGCTGGTAAAGTCGTGTTGGCCAATATCGCTACCCCAGTCAGCGGCCCAACCGCGGCAGCAGTGCAAGACTTGGTCGGCTTTGGCACTACCGCTAACGCCTTCGAAGGCAGCGCACCGACACCAGCACCATCGAATACCAACGCAGTCTTGCGCGCTGGCAATGGTTGCACCGATACTGATCAAAACGGTAGCGATTTCACCGCTGCTTTGCCAGCACCACGCAATAGCGCTAGCGCCCTGAACGCGTGCACCATCACCGCTAACACTCCTATCGTCACCACCTGCCCTAGCGACATCACCTTGCCAGGCAACCTCGGTGGTAGCGCAGCATTGTCAGCCAGCGATGTCGACGGCATCGTCAATAGCGTCAACCTCAGCAATGCACCAGCAGGCATCACCTTGTCGTCCTTGGTCGCCGCGAACGGCGTCGGCGGTAGCGCGAATGTCAATTTGTTAGTCGCTGCAGGCACCGCTAACGGTAGCTATCCAGTGACCGTCACGTTCGGCAACAACCAAGGCCAAACTGCTAGCTGCGTCATCAACGTCGCTGTACAAGCAGCCGCAACCATTACCCACACCATTCCACAAATCCAAGGCACAGGCGCGACCAGCCCATTCGTTGGCACCGTGCAAACCACCGAAGGTGTAGTGACCTTGAAAGTGGCGACTGGCTTCTACATGCAAGATGCGGAAGGCGATGGCAATCCAGATACATCCGATGGTATTTTCGTCTACACCGGTAGCGCCACCAATACGGTAGCAGCAGGCCAAAAAGTACGCGTCACTGGTACGGTTGCAGAATTCGTTGCTGGCGACGCAGCGCGTCCAGTGACGCAATTGGCATCGGTCAGCAAAATCGACACCTTGAGCAGCGGCAACACTGTGCAGCCAACGAATATTTCCCTGCCTTTGGCAAACCCAAATGACATGGAACGATACGAAGGCATGTTGGTGCGTTTCACCAACCGCATGATGGTCGCTCAAAACTATTTCCTCGGTCGCTATGGTCAATTGACCTTGGGTGCTGGCCGCATGGAATCGCCAACCAACCGCTATCGTCCAGGCACACCTGAAGCCATCGCGTTGGCTGCAAACAATGCCGCTAGCATGATCGTGTTGGATGACAATTCGTCGGTGCAAAATCCAAACCCAATGCCTTACATCGGCCAAGACAACACTGTGCGCGCAGGCGACACTGTGGACGGCCTGACTGGCGTGATCGACTTCGGCCTGATCACTTCGAGCAACCCTGGCCCTGCTGGCTACAAAGTGCAGCCAGTCATCGCTCCAGTGTTTTCGCGTGACAATGCTCGCACCACCGAGCCAGAGGATGTCGGTGGCAATGTGCGCGTTGCTAGCTTCAACGTCTTGAACTACTTCTCGACCTTCCAAGATGGCACCTCGTTTGACGGCAAAACTGGCCAAGGTTGCAGCTTGGGCGGTGTTGTCAATAAGAGCAATTGCCGTGGCGCGAACAACTTGAACGAATTCAATCGTCAACGCGCAAAAATCGTTGCAGCAATCAAAGCCGTTAATCCTGCTGTGGCTGGTTTGATGGAAATGCAAAACAATGGCGACGTCGCGATCCAAACCTTGGTCGATGGCTTGAACGCTGCCACTGCACCAGGCACCTACGCCTATGTGCCAGTAGCAGCCGGCACGACTGGTGATGATGCCATCCGCGTTGCGATGTTGTATCAACCTGCGAAAGTGCAATTGGTTGGTAGCTCCACCACCGATAC
>JACPVY010000003.1:688-7688 GCA_016197345.1 Burkholderiales bacterium | reverse complement strand
CGATGTGTCCCATTGGGTGGAGCAAGTCGATTTATCCGAATCCATGCCTAAGGTCGATGGTCGTTTGCGCGAAGATATCTTTTTCGAATTGGCTGAGCCATTGATGAAAAAGACGCGTGACTATTTCGATATTTTGAATGACGAGGCGGGCTTGGTCGAAGCTGAACTCTCGTCCGCGCATCGCGCCTTTGCCCAAGCGGCGCTGCATCCTTTGATTTTACGTGCCCCTTTTGTCTATCGCACTTATACCAAGCCACTTGGCTATGCGGGCGATTACCAAATGGTGAATCAAATCATGGGGGATCCGCGGCAAGGCCCGAGTACGTATTTTCAGATCGTTAACGTCGCTTTTCTTGCTACCGCCGTAGCCCGTGCGCATCGCAATAGAATCGATATTTTGGTGCAATTTTTATCGCGCATGGCTGATACCGCCCGCGCCCAAGGTCGACCGTTTCGCGTCTTAAATGTGGGGTGTGGCCCCGCGATAGAAGTCCAGCGCTTTATCACGACCTATGCCGATCCGGCCTGGTTGCATTTTGAATTACTCGACTTTAGTGAAGAAGCACTGACATGGTCGAGTGAACGCCTCAATAGCATTAACAACGGCTTAACGAATAAAGCCGTATTCCAATTCCAGCGCGATTCTGTCCATCAACTGATTAAACGCCGAATTGCCGCCGATACCGCGCAAGCAAGAGAGTTTGATGTGGTTTATTGTGCAGGCTTGTTTGATTATTTGTCCGATAAAGTGTGCGCCAAATTGATGCAGCATTTCACCGCCCGTATTCGCCATGGCGGCACCATGCTAGTGACGAATGTGCATCTGGATAATCCAGAAAAATCGACGATGGAACATGTGTTGGAATGGTATTTGATTTACCGCGATCAAGCCAAAATGGCTTCTCTGTTGCCGCTTGGCACCACTGATCATAAGTTGTGGGTAGATGCGACAGGTGTCAATGTCTTTGCCGAAGTCACCGTCACTTAGCCGAAAGTAGTCACAATGATCAAACGGCCACACCCTGGTTATGAAATGGTATTGCGCAATTACCGCCTCGATTCGAGTCGGGGTGGTGCCTATATCTGCATTGTGATGGTATTGGCAGGTGCAGTTCTCGATTACGGCTTATATCCACAACACCAGCTCGATTTTGCGCTCGCACGTATCCTCTGTTCACTCGTCATCTTTGGTGCGATTTTGTTACTCCGAACAAATTGGGGACGGATCTATACTCCTGCACTGACGTTTTTTTGGCTGATGATGCCGCAAGTCATGATTGCGTGGATGATCTCAGTCACCGAAGGGGCTAACTCGATTTATTACGCGGGCCTCAATCTCGCCATCTACGCTTCTGGGATCGCGCTGCCTTTTAGCGTCTTGCAAAACTTATTGCTTAGCGCCTTGACACTAGTGCTGTATGTCTTTGCTTGTGCGAATTACCCTGAAAGTTTTGTCTTGCATGGCCCTTTTTTGGTCAATTCGCTATTACTCGCTTTCGGTGGCGTGACTGCCTCGGCCTGTACCATGTACAACGAAAAAGCCCGTTTCATGCTCTTTCAATTGCGGGCCGAATTGGCTGAGCGTAATCGCCAGCTTGAGCGCACGAATCGTGATTTGTCGCAAATTAAAGGGCAAATGTTGCAACAAGAAAAAATGGCTGCCATTGGTACCTTGGCCGCGGGTTTGTTGCATGAAGTTAATAATCCCGTCAGCTATTGTCTGATGGCAATTGATTTGGCGATGGAAGAACCAATTTCGCATGAATCGCCGACGCTACGTGAATGTTTAGAAGACGCGAAACAAGGTATGCGTCGTGTGCAACACATCGTTTCTGATCTGAAAACATTTGCCTATCGCAATCCCGATACGCAGATGATAGGCAATCAATTTCCCTTCAAGAAAGTATTGGAAACGGCGATTCGCTTCACCGGTCACGAATTAAAAGGTGTCAAAGTGACCAGTGATTTGCCGGAAGAAGACATGGTGCGTGGCGATGATGGCGCGCTGGTTGGGGTCTTGATCAATCTTTTGAGCAACGCAGTGTTGGCAATGCGCAAAGCGAATCAGCCAGAGATGAAAATACATGTGTCCGCAAGCTGGGTTGACAACCGTTTGCGGGTCGAAGTGCTGGATAATGGACCAGGTATATCGGCGACGAATTTGCAGCGCGTATTCGAGCCGTTTTTTACCACACGGGAAGTAGGGCAGGGTTTAGGGCTGGGCTTGAGCATCAGTTACCGCGTAATTGAACAACATGGCGGAACCTTGATGGCCGAGAGTGTCGTCGGCGAATGGACTAAAATGATTTTTGACTTGCCGCGCGCCGAACGAGGAGGGGCATAGATGGAAGAGCTAGAACACAAGGCAATCACGATTTTATATGTCGATGACGAGCGCATGGCCTGTAAGTACTTCGCCTCTGCTGTCGGTACAGATTATGAAGTGTTGACTGCCTTGTCCGCTGATGCAGCGCTCGAAATTTTGGCTGATCCACATAACCGGGTTGGCGTGTTGGTGACGGATTACCGTATGCCTGGACGCGATGGTGGCGATTTACTGCGTCAAGTGGAACGCGAATACCCACAAATCGTACGCATTCTAGTCACCGCGTATGTCGATAAAAGTGTCTTGCTGGAAACGATCAATTCTGGCGAAATTTTCCAAATCCTCGAAAAACCGCTAGGGTTGATGGAAATCCGTCGTGTCTTGCGGATGGCGAGCGCCTTAGCCCGTGAGCGTAGCGCAAAGCAACAAAAATTGATGGCGATTGACGAGACACTCGCCTTTTTAGCACACGAATTGAATGCGCCGTTAGCGACGATAGGCCACGTTGCTGATGATTTGCTGAAAGCGTCGAACACCGAAGGCCAATTAGGGCGCAACGAGATTGGCAACTATGCCACCTCGATTGCCAACAACACCCATTATTGCCTCTCTGTTTTGAATACCTTTGTCGCCTCGATCCGCAATTCGGCCAGCCCGTCGGGGGAAAATAGCGGCACCACAGCACAACAACTGATTGCGTCTTTGCTAGCGACTTATCCGCTCAGCATGGCAGAACGCAGTATGATCAAAATAGAAGTTGAAAACGATTTTTTGATACGCACGATGCCCAATTGCGTTTCACTGGTTTTGTCATCGGTGCTCAGCAATGCCTTGCATGCATTGGTGGGGCGCCCAGATGCGCGGATTACTTTTGCCGTTAGCGTAGAGCAGCAGCCGCATATCATGATCGCAGACAATGGCATCGGCATGTCGCAAGATGCTTTACAACGCTTATTGAATGACCCTACCGCGCCGAGTGCGGATGCGCAGAGCTCAACTGGCTGGGGAATGATATTCTGCAAGCGCGTGATGCAATCGTTTGGTGGCAGCATCGTCATTGAATCCGAACCGAATCGCGGCACCACAGTAATGCTGAACTTCCCGCTTGGCGATTGAGGACGATAGCAATGTTATGCGCCGCAGTTTTCCGATTAATGCAGCATAAGAAAAAAGGGAGCGATCAATGACAAATTCAAACGTCAAAGCACCGCTGATCCTGTTTGTTGATGATGAAGAACATACCGTCAAATATTTTCAACGTGCGGTGGGTGCGTTTGCGCAGGTGATTACGGCAAGCAATGTAAAGGATGGCATGCAATTGCTGGATGAGCATGCTGGTACGCTAGCGGTGTTAATTTCTGACCAACGCATGCCCAATGGCTATGGCAATCAGTTGCTGCACTATGCGCGTGATCGCTATCCCAACATGGTGCGGATTTTGACCACCGCCTATTCGGAGTTAGAGCAGACAATTGAAGCGGTGAATCAGGGGCAGATCGACCGCTATATGCAAAAACCGTGGGACATTACCGTCCTGCGGCTGGAATTGAAGCTGGCCTTAGAATTGGCAAGCTTGCGTAAGGGACACACCAGTCTCTTGCAAGAAAAACTCGAGGTGCTACAAAAACAAATTACCTCGAATCGCATCGGCAACTTGCAAAGCATGTGCATTGCATTGGTGGGTGACAATTATTTATGGGCGATCGACACCTATTTGCGGGGCGCCTTGCTGGTTGACGTGAAATCACCTAGCCTGAATTGGTCAAAGAACGATTATTTTGAATTAGTCAGCGCCGAGGCTTTGCGCAATGGTAATTTCGCACGGCTATTAAAGCGCCACATGGAAATCATCACCGCCCAAGAGTGGAAGATTAGCCAGTTTGAAGAACGTGCTGGTGAATTATTGGGTGACTTGATGGCAGTGGAAGGCAATGGCAAGCTACGCTTAACGCAAGAACGCTTTTTGGCCGATTACTTGGAAAATCCCGCGCAACTGGCGGTGGGTGAGCAACACATCGCATGGCTTGCCTTATTGCTGTGGGTAGAGCAATGTGGTTACCAAATGCAGATTGAAAGACAGGCGCCGGGCTTGTATTGTCATATTCAGCGCTTTGAAAGTGAACCGCCAGAAATGCGGCTGGCGAACTGGATAGAGCAATTCTAAACGCCACTTAGAATATTCTGGAGAAGTTCTCATGTTTTTAGATCACCCAACCATTACCGCTACCCATAGCGAAACCGAACCTGACCGCCTAGAACGCTTAACGCGAGTGTGGGGTTATGCTATGGCAGTGGCCGATTTTGCACAAAATACAGAATTTGCCCACAAGATTTCACAATTACACGACCACAAAGGGACGTTGATTGTGTTTTGGCACGATACACCGACCGAAGAAGAAAAATTCTTTTTCGTGCAAGCGTGGGCAAGTCAAGCCGGGGATGGCACGACCAATGTCGAACATGAGGTCTAGTGCATCCCCAAGCGCCTCGCAAGATTTATCATGAAATTAAGGGGTAAGTTTTGACTCAAGCACAAGCAGCAGGAACGAATGGGGGGATGAGTAAAGGCACGCCAACAATAGTCATCGTTGGTGGTGGGGCCGGTGGTTTGGAGCTAGCGGTGCGGTTGGGCCGCAAATTGGGCAAAAAACAGCGCGCAGAAATCATTCTGGTCGGCGCGCGTGAGCATTGCATCATGCTTGATACGCCAGTTGCCGCCGAACGCTTTCATCAACGTTTAATTAATTCTTGTTTGCGAGCGCAAAGCCAAAGCAAAGGCGCTGGCGAAGGGCGCTTTACCGTCACCATTATTGGCGGCGGTGCGACTGGGGTTGAATTATCTGCCGAGCTGCATATGACGGCGCGCATTTTAAGCAGCTATGGCTTGGCGAATTTCCATCCTGAACGCGATTTGAAAATCGCCATAGTTGATGCCGCACCACGCATTTTGCAGATGTTGCCTGAGCGCTTGTCGAGTGCAGTCGCGCTGCAATTGCGCAAGCTCGATATCGAAATCCATAGCAATGAAAAAGTGGTGCAGATATCGAGTGACGGTGTCAAAATGGCAAGCGGTAAATTCATCCCATCTAGCCTCGTGGTGTGGGCGGCGGGGATTAAAGCGCCAGACTTTTTGCGTGAAATTGACGGTTTGGAAACCAATCGCATCAACCAGTTGCATGTCACGCCAACATTGCAGACAACGCGCGACGCCAATATTTTTGCATTAGGTGATTGCGCTTGTTGTCCGCAGGGTGATGGCCTGCCAGCGGTGCCGCCACGCGCGCAGTCGGCGCATCAACAGGCAGCGCTATTGGCCAAGTCCTTGGTGCGGCAAATGGCAGGCAAGAGTTTGTTGGAGTTCAAGTATGTCGATTACGGTTCGCTGGTGTCGATGGGGAATTACAGCACCGTCGGTAGCTTGATGGGCGCCATCGCGAGCGGCTCCGTGTTTATCGAAGGCTATATCGCGAAATGGATGTATTGGTGGCTGCATAAGCATCATCAAATTGCAGTCAATGGCGTATTTCATACCTGGCTGGCGACTTGGGCCGAGACGATTAATCGCGTCAGTAATCCGCGAATTAAGCTGCATTAAGCTGCATTAAGCTCATTAGCAGTCAAGCCAGCCCATGAAAGGTGGAAAGAGGTAGCGCAATGGACATCAAGACCCTGATTATGATGTTGGCTTTGGGCAATCTCACGTTGGCGACGGCGCTCTTGCTATTTGATTTTGGCATGCGCAAGTCGCTCGACGCGTCGTGGTGGTCCTATGCCAAACTGGTGCAAGCCGCCGCTTGGTTTTTGCTCGGGCTGCGCGGCGACATTAGCGATCTGTTGTCGATCTTATTCGGTAATGTCTTGTTGTTATCCGGTATCGCATTGGAGGCGGCAGCGATGTGGGAAGACAGCGAGCATATCGAATGGCGTCGCTATCTGTGGCTGCCGCTAGGCATAGGTCTAGCTGCTTTTGTGCTAGCTTATGCCAGCGCGCAGCCGCCGAATGTGCGAGTAGGCATTAGCTCGTTGGCAGTCAGCGTGCTCTACGTGTGCGGTGCCAGTGGTATGCGTTGGCGTAGCGCGACTAGGCTAGGGCGCTTTATCGTTGCTTCGACCTATTTATTAGCGGGAATAGTCGCTTTACGCGCGGGTTGGGCGTGGATGATGCCTGAGCAGGCCAGCATCATGGCGATCAGCTGGTTGCAAGACTTAACCTTCATTGGTATGTATCTGTTGATGTTGGTCAATGGTTTTGGTTTTTTGTTGATTTCTCGCGAAAAACAAGAGCTGGAATTGCAACGCTTAGCCGTGGTCGATCCGCTCACCGATGCGCCCAATCGGCGTGGCTTTTACAATGCGCTCACGCCATGGATGGCGTTAGCGCGGCGTCCTGGGCATAGCACCGCTTTAATCATGCTGGACTTGGATTTTTTTAAACGCGTCAATGACACCTATGGCCACCAAGTGGGGGATGTGGTGTTGAAGTCGGTGGTTGAAGTTGGGCAAAAACAATTGCGCGATAGCGATATGCTAGGCCGCCTCGGCGGTGAAGAATTTGCCGTCTTGCTGCCAAGGACGAATCTATCTGACGCCTTGCAAGTTGCAGAACGGATGCGGCAGGCGATTAGTAAAATGCCGATCAAAACCGAACGTGCCTTGATTTACATTACCGCCAGT
>JACPVY010000003.1:0-654 GCA_016197345.1 Burkholderiales bacterium | reverse complement strand
GGCGTGACCACCATCCGGCCAGACGATAGTGTGGTCAGTCTCTTCAAGCGCGCGGACGAAGCGCTTTATGCTGCCAAAGAATGTGGGCGCAATGCGGTGAAAGAAGCGCCAGCGGTAGGGGAAATTTTGGCTTAGGCGTTAGCAAGGACAAATATCCATCCCTAGCCCAACGCTATATTGCTGCAGCGCATATATAATGCGCGCCAAGGTATTTATTTCGGAAATGATTTCCCAGAAGGAATATGCGGCTAGCCTGCATAGTCTTTCTCCATCGTCAATGACAAGTGAGGCGCGGATGTTTGCAGCAATTGATTTAGGCTCCAATAGTTTTCGCATGCATATCGGTACGCACGATGGCGAAGCGATGCGCATCGTCAAAACCAGCCGTGACCAAATTCGTTTAGCGGGTGGTTTGGATGCAAATGGAAATTTAACCGAAAGCGCGATTAGTGCCGCCTTGACCTCGCTGGCTGGCTTTGGCCAAACCATGCGCAATTATCCACTGACTGCGGCGCGTGTGGTCGGAACGAATACGCTACGGGTGGCGAAAAACACCGCCCAGCTCCTGCCCTTAGCCGAAAAGGCCATCGGCTATCCGATTTAAATCATCTCGGGTGAAGAAGAAGGCCGTCTCATTTACATGGGCGTTGCCAA
>JACPVY010000002.1 GCA_016197345.1 Burkholderiales bacterium | reverse complement strand
GTCTGCTTTAGCGTGCAATACGTTGTCGAAGTTTGCCGATGCTGGGCCGGTGTAGAAATTGTTGCCGGTGTTGTCAACATGCATGCGGAACGACAATTCGGTGCCTTTAGCGAAGCTGCCCAAGTTCAGGGTGGTGCCAACTGGGGTCGAATGACCAGAGAACAATTGCTGACCAAAACCTGCGTTGTTGAAGAAAATGACGTCGTTGTAACCTGCGTCGGAACCGAGGAACGTCACGCTAACGTTACCAGTTTCGGCAACATATAATTTGCCACCCAAGATTTCGATGGCTGCGTTTGCGCTGAAAGAAGAGGCGACTAACAATGCTGCAACGGCGATTTTTTTCATGGACATCAAGAGCTCCTTACTGAGTGGAAATTTCAAAGTTGCGAGATTATACCCTTGCTTAAAAATATTGCACGCCTTTTTTAATTTTTTTGCGTAGAAAGTTCCTACAATAAATTCGCTGTGGTAGCAGTGAAACAGTAAATAAATATTGCCAATTTACTGTTTCACCCATTTATATTTGTGGACGCAAAAGATTCTAAAAATGCTAAGGATTTTTTACGGGTAAAGGCTGTGCTTTAAGTGCGGGAATCGGCGCTTGCTTGCGCTTCTCTTGTAGCCATTGGATAGCGGCTTCCAATTGCGCATCTTTCCCTTCAAAACTGGCATGCGGCAAATTTGCGACCTCGATGTCAGGAGCGACGCCCACCCCCTCGATAATCCAACGCCCATCGGCAATCAAAAATTGTGCATTTTCCGCTGCGCGGGCCCGACCTTTGTCTAGCAAGGCATTGTCATCCGATAGCCAAACCCCAGCGCCCGCGGTACGTTTGCCTATCACTGGCCCTAAACCCAGCGCTTTGGTCGCGGCGGCAAAGGTTTCGCCATCGGAATAGGTCAGTTCATCTGCGAGCACCACTAAATGACCGCGGAAACTTTGCTGCGGATGGGTTTCTTGCGTGCCATCGCGTGATTGCCAAAAACCCCAAGTGCGGCGTAAGAGTTTTTCGATAATCCAGCTATCGATATTGCCGCCGCTATTGCGCCGCACGTCGATGATCAAACCTTCGCGGTTGATCTGCGCATAAAACTCGCGCACAAAGACATTCAAATCGGGCGTCGTCATGGCGCGCAAGTGCAAATAGCCGATTTTCCCCTGACTAGCTTGTTCCACTTGCTGTTGCCGCGACCATTCCCAATCGGTATAGCGCAAGGCAACGTTACGGTCGGCATTAACCGGCTGGACAATGGCCGACTTATGTTGTTGACCGCGCAGGTAGTGCAATAGCACTTGCTGGCCGACTTGATTTTCTAATAATTGCGCAATATCAGCGACCTCGGCCACCGGGCGATTGTTGACATGGATAATGATGTCGCCATCGTGGAAATCTTGGCCGCCTTGCGCCAATGGCGATGCTTCATTCGGCAATTCGTTATCGTGGCGATAAATGTGGGCAATTTTGTAGCCATTCGCCACCCGCTCTAGCGCCGCGCCAAGAAAGGCAGGAGTGCGGTTACTCTCAAATTTACGCACTTCCCCCGGTGCAATTTGCGAATGTAGCGTGCCCAGTTCCGACATCATGATGGCGAGCAAATCGTTCAATTCGTATTTATCGCGCACTTGAGGTAAAAAAGCGGCGTATTTGTCGTGGATTTGTTGCCAATCGAGGCCACGCAATTTCGGATCAAATAAATAATCGCGATGCATGCGCCAAGCGTCATCAAACATTTGCCGCCATTCTGCTTGTGGCTGTAGCGTCAATTGCCAGCCACCCAAAGCCAAGCCCGCTTTACTCAGGT
>JACPVY010000001.1 GCA_016197345.1 Burkholderiales bacterium | reverse complement strand
CGCCATGTAGCCGAGTTCGGTGGTGCACACGGGCGTGAAGTCCTTGGGGTGTGAAAACAGGATGGCCCAACCGGACCCAATCCAATCGTGGAAGCTGATGCTGCCCTGATCGGTGTCCGCGGTGAAGTTGGGAACGAGATCGTTGATGCGCAAGGCCATGGGAAATTCCTCCAGGTTGAAGATGATTTCCAGTTTGACAGAAACCAAAGCATCTGTCCGGCATAAGCATATGCACAAAAATGTATTGCACGATCCCGTGCGTACACTCAGACGATGAATCCAGAAGATCTTCAAAAACTCGTCTCCACCGCAATGCCCTTTGGCAAGCACAAGGGGACGTTGTTGGCAGATTTGCCCGGCAACTATCTGGCGTGGTTTGCACGGGAGGGGTTTCCCAAGGGCGAAATCGGCCGTCTACTGGCACTGATGCTGGAGATTGACCACAACGGATTGAGCGACCTGCTCAAGCCCTTGAGGGCGCATCCAAGGCGCGGTTAGGTGATCTTGAAGACGGTGCGAATTTTCTTTCCGCCGACTTTCTCTTCGTAGGCAGCCCACTGCTTGATGCCTTTGACAAGGACGGTTGAACTGACATCCTTTACCGGCGATTTCGCTTTGAGCCGGCCCGTGACCCAGTCCTGCACATGCGGCATCGTCGTGCCTTGCTCGCCGGTAGGGATCAACAATTCCTTGCCGGCGACGGTGCCGGCCGATGTGACTTTGAGTTCGGTAGCGGGCATTTTTTCGGGTCTGTTGTGAACGAGCAATTCAGGCGATTATCCTGTTCACAACACTCTGCAAAAAAACATCCAAAGAGAAGCGACAATATGCGTCTGGCGAAACTCTTCGTCAGATATAACTAAATGGAAATTTGAAAAATGGCAACTGCGAAAAAAACGGCCCCCAAAGCCGCAACCACCACCAAGAAGACTACAGCACCTGCAAAGGCTGCAAAGCCCGTTGCAAAGGCAGCCCCCAAGAAGGCAGCCGTGTCCAAAGTAGCCAAGGCCACAGCAAAAATCACTGCAGCCATCGCCAAGCTGACAGAGCGCAAGAACAAGCTCACTGCTGAAATCAACGCATTGCGTGAAAAGCGCGCT
>JACPVY010000251.1 GCA_016197345.1 Burkholderiales bacterium | reverse complement strand
GGGCAGCGATCAGTGTGGCAGCTTTGTGATTGAATGCAGCCGAGCGCAAACATGAAGCCGCGCGCCGAATTACACCAATCTGCCCCTAGCGCTAAATTACGTGCAATATCAAAGGCTGAAATCACTTTGCCAGAAGCGCCGATTTTGATGCGACTACGCAAATTGGTGGCAACCAAGCTGTTGTGTACCAGTAGCAGCGCTTCTTGCAACGGCGTGCCAACGTGGTCGGTAAATTCGACGGGCGCAGCACCCGTGCCGCCTTCACCGCCATCGACGACGATGAAATCCGGCGTGATGCCCGACGCTAGCATGGCTTTGACAATCCCGAAAAATTCCCATGGATGGCCAATCGAGAGTTTAAAACCAGTCGGTTTGCCACCCGATAAGGTGCGCAATTTATCCAAAAATTCCAGCAAGCCTAGCGGCGTATGAAAGGCGCTATGGCTGGCGGGGGAGACGCAATCTTGGCCCATTTCCACCCCGCGCGCCAGCGCGATTTCACGCGACACCTTGGCGCTAGGCAAGACGCCGCCATGACCGGGCTTCGCCCCTTGCGAGAGCTTGATTTCTATCATTTTGACTTGGCTAGCGGTGGCATTTTCGACGAATTTTTGTTCGGAAAATGTACCGTCGCTATTTCTGCACCCGAAATAGCCAGAGCCGATTTCCCACACCAGATCGCCGCCATGCACGCGGTGATAGCTACTGATACTGCCTTCGCCCGTATCGTGCATAAAGCCACCACGCTTCGCACCACCATTTAAGGCCATGATGGCGTGTGACGAGAGTGCGCCAAAACTCATGGCGGAAATATTGAACACTGAAGCGGAATATGGTTGTGCGCGGCGGCAGTCGGGGTGATTGCCGATTTCAATGCGGAAATCGTGGCTAGGTGGATTTGATGGCGCAATCGAATGGTTGATCCATTCATAGCCATTTTCATAGACATCCATTTGCGTGCCAAATGGGCGCGTGTCGGTTTCTTCTTTCGCGCGCTGATACACCAAACTGCGTTGGTTGCGGGAAAACGGCCGTGCTTCGGTATCGTCTTCCAAAAAATATTGGCGAATTTCGGGCCGTATCGTTTCAAAGAAAAAACGGAAGTGGGCCAAGATGGGATAGTTGCGCCTTAAGGCGCGGCGGCTTTGGCTGACATCACAAATGCCAACGATG
>JACPVY010000250.1 GCA_016197345.1 Burkholderiales bacterium | reverse complement strand
TACATGGTGATGGCCTATGAATCGGGTCGTTCGCTACAAGACCATATTTTGCGCCAACGTGATAAGGGCTTAAATCCGATTCTGTCTGAAAAATTCATTCGTAAGGTCTTCAATCAAGTCATCAATGGATTGCGCGAGGTACATGCGAATAAACTACTCCACCTCGATTTAAAGCCTGCAAATATCTATTTGCGCGTGGATGGCACGCCTATCTTGCTCGATTTTGGTGCTGCACGGCAAACCTTGAAAACCGATATGCCGAAGCTCTACCCGATGTACACCCCAGGTTTTGCACCGCCCGAGTTGTATTCGAAAACGGCGCAATTAGGGCCGTGGTCAGATATCTATAGCATAGGTGCGACGATGTTCGCTAGCATGGTTGGCGCACCGCCACAGCCTGCTGATCAGCGCAAGACGGGCGACAAGATGGATGCGCACTATGAAAAATTGCAAAACATGTATTCACCAGAGCTAATCAAATTGGTGCGCTGGTGTTTGATGGTTGATCCGCTAGAGCGACCGCAAAGTTTGTTCGCTTTGCAAAAAGTATTGATGATGCCAACCAGTATGGACGCGCCCAAGGCGGATAATTTGGCGCAAAAAGTGACTCGTAAATTGCGTGGAATCTGGTCAAATTTGAAAAAACGCGGCAAATCTGACGGCACTACAATACAAGAACACACACAATAAGACCGCAGCAAGAGTTTGCTGGTGAGGTGTTTACCGATGATGAGCGAGCGCAGGTAAACATGCTTAAATTACTGTATCATTGGATAAAATGCAATTATTGAGATGCATATGCAAATCCTAGGCAACTTGTTTCACCGCTCAGCCTAGCAATACAATCGGCGTGACTTCGCGTATCGCTTTGTGACGCTAAGCCTGTGCGCTATATGACTGCCCTACATTGAGAATAATACTTCCATGCAATTTTCCGTCTATCAAGAAAGCTTAATCGGTGGCCGCAAGGTCAACCAAGATCGTATGGGTTATAGCTTTACCAGGGATGCGCTCCTGTTGCTGCTAACCGACGGCATGGGCGGCCACTTGCGCGGCGAAATGGCAGCGACCATCGCGATGCAAACCATCGCCACGCTTTTTCAACAACAAGCGACGCCTTATGTCAAAAAGCCAGAACGCTTTCTGGAAGATTGTTTTTTAGCTGCCCACCGCGAAATCCACCGCTATAAAGTCATCAACAATTTACCTGAAACCCCGCGCACGACGGTGGTTGCCTGCTTAATTCAACACAATAATGCGATCTGGTCGCACTGCGGCGATTCGCGTTTGTATTGGATGCGTAACGGTCAAATTTTGTCGCGCACGCGTGATCATTCGCGTTTGGAAACTTTGATTGCGCAGGGAAAGGTCGATCCTTCCGAACGCGCGACCCATCCAGATCGCAATAAATTATTTAACTGCCTTGGTGCGCCGAACTTGCCTATCGTCGAAATTTCGCGGCGGGCCAGTTTGATGCCGGGTGATATCTTATTGCTATGTTCTGATGGCTTGTGGTCGATGTTGCCAGACCATGTGTTAGCCCAGCGTTTGCAAGACAACACGGTAATGCGGGCTGTCCCCGATTTATTGAAAACGGCAGTGGGCATTGCGGGTAAAAATAGCGATAACGCTACTGCGCTAGCGGTGATGTGGCAAGGCAGCAAAGATTTGGAAGATATCACGAGCATTTCGACCAACACCTTGCCAGTTGGCATGGTATCGACCACGATACAAGCCGCGCCGGAGGGCTTGCAAGCGGGCAATTTGCAAGCAGGCGACGCTTTTAACGATGATGAAATCGAAAAAGCAATTGAAGAAATCCGTGGCGCGATCCAAAAATCTTCTCAAATTACCTCTAGGAATTAAGGCATGAGCGATACCACGAATAGCATTATTCGACCGAGTGGCCGTTTGGCGACTGATTTGCGCGCCATCAAATTGACGCGTCAATTTACTAAGCATGCTGAAGGATCTGTGTTGATCGAAGCTGGCGCGACGCAAGTTATTTGCACCGCGAGTATTGAAGAAAAAGTACCGGGATTTTTGAAAGGCAAAGGGCAGGGCTGGATGACGGCCGAATACGGCATGCTACCGCGTTCAACCCATAGCAGAATGGATAGGGAAGCTGCACGCGGCAAGCAATCGGGGCGCACCCAAGAAATTCAACGTTTGATTGGCCGCTCATTGCGCGCGGCGTTTGATTTGCAAGGCTTTGGTGAGCGTACGCTACACCTCGATTGCGACGTCATTCAAGCCGATGGCGGCACCCGCACCGCCTCGATCACGGGCGCAATGGTGGCGGCGTATGATGCATTTGCCTTGCTAAAAAGCCGTGGGCAAATCGCAGAAATCCCCTTGAAAAATTTCATCGCAGCGGTATCGGTTGGCGTCTTCCAAGGCTTGCCAGTACTGGACCTAGATTACGATGAAGACTCCAATTGCGATACCGACATGAATGTGGTGATGACCGATGCCGGACATTTCATTGAAGTGCAGGGCACAGCCGAAGGCGCGGCTTTTGATCGTGCCACGATGAATCGCTTGCTCGATTTGGCGGAAAGTGGCATTACCGATTTAATACAGCTACAAAAGCGCACGCTAGGCTTGCTGTAATCTGCGGCCTAGATTGTTGCGCCGCAATTGATTTCACGCGTGGTGGTAGAATGTTTGCCGCCACGCAACTCCTTACATCTCCAAATGACCATCCCACTCGTCCTTGCCTCCGATAACGCAGGCAAATTGAAAGAATTCGATCAGCTTTTATCGCCCCTAGGCTACCAATTGCAGGCCCAAGGCCAGCTTGGCGTGCCAGCGATAGACGAGCCATTTTTTACCTTTGTCGAAAACGCCTTAAGAAAAGCGCGTCATGCGGCAAAAATCACTGGTGCGGCGGCGCTGGCAGATGACTCTGGCATCTGCGTCAATGCCTTGCGCGGCGCACCTGGCGTGCTTTCTGCGCGCTATGCTGGTGAACCAAAATCGGATGCTGCGAATAATCGAAAATTGATCGCTGATTTAGCACCGCATGCGGATAAGTCGGCGTATTACTATTGCGTGTTGGTGTTGGTGCGGCATGAACATGATCCGCAACCGGTGATCGCAGATGGCCGCTGGCATGGTGAAATTACTGCCCAAGCCCGGGGCGAGGGTGGTTTTGGCTATGATCCGCATTTTTGGTTGCCAGAGATGGGCAAAACCGTCGCTGAGTTAGAGCCAGCTCAAAAAAATCAGTTATCACATCGTGGTCAAGCCTTGCGCGCCTTGATCGCAAAATTACAATGATACCAATTCGTCCGCTTTCCTCTGTCCAAGCAGCCGCCGCGAGCGATTTGGCTGAGCGTGCGGCGCAAGGCGCAAACCAATATCTACAGCCGGGCTTGCTGCAGCTACAGGCGTTGCCACCGTTGTCCCTGTACATCCACTTCCCGTGGTGTGTGCGGAAATGCCCGTATTGCGATTTCAATTCCCACCAAGTGCAGGGGAGTTTCCCTGAAGACGATTATCTAGCTGCCTTGCGCACTGATTTGGAAATGGCCTTGCCCCTCGTCTGGGGGCGAAAAATTCATAGCATTTTCATTGGTGGCGGCACGCCTAGCCTGATGTCGGCGCAAGGGTTGGATCGCTTGATGTCGGACGTTCGTAGTTTGTTGCCGCTCGATGGTGCGGCAGAAATCACGATGGAAGCCAATCCCGGCACCTTTGAGGCAGAAAAATTCAAATCCTATCGTGCGAGCGGCATCAATCGCTTGTCGATTGGCATTCAAAGCTTTGATGCAGAAAAATTACAGGCGCTAGGACGGATTCATGATGGCGAGCAAGCGCGGCGCGCGGTGGAAATAGCGGCGAATAATTTTGATAATTTCAATCTGGATTTGATGTATGCCTTGCCGCAACAAAGCCTAGCGCAATTGCAAAGCGACCTCGCGATTGCCTTGCGCTTTGCGCCGCCGCATCTGTCCCTCTACCATTTGACGCTAGAACCGAACACGTATTTCGCAAAATTTCCTCCGACTTTGCCGGACGACGATTGCAGCGCCGATATGCAAGACTTTTTGCAGGAAGAAACGGCAGCGCATGGCTATCAGCATTATGAAACCTCTGCCTATGCGCAAGCCAATCGCCAATCGCGCCATAACCGCAATTATTGGGAATTTGGAGATTATCTCGGCATCGGTGCTGGCGCCCATTCCAAGCTGTCATTCCCCCATCGCATCGTGCGACAAATGCGTTACAAGCAGCCACAAGCCTATTTGCAGCAGATCAAACTTGGGCAACCGATACAAGAAGAATTCGAGGTCGGGCGGCAAGACCTGCCGTTTGAATTCATGCTCAATGCTCTCCGTTTGACAGATGGCGTAGCCAGTACGCTATTTGCCGAGCGCACTGGCATGAGTTTGAATGCCATCGAAAAAGCGCTTAGCGCAGCAGAAAACAAAGGCTTGCTCTATGTCGATCATAAAATCATCAAGCCAACCGAATTAGGGCAACGATTTTTGAATGATTTGCAACAAATGTTTTTGCAGCAAGATTAGCACTCACGCCAAATATGCGATTGGACGGGCATTTCTTGCGCCTTTGGGCTCATTTGCTTTGCCTGCTACAGTTTTTGGGGCGCATTGCTTTCATCCTGCTGGGGCGGGGTGCAACAGCACGCTAACAATGCACTTTGTTGCTCTGGATGATAGCTTGTCTCGTATGCTTCACATGCGGCAAAGATTTTCTCTTGGTTGTTATCGGTTTTGGCGCAATTGCTTGTTATGATGACTCACTTCCTCGCCGCATGAAGCCTCGCCATGACAAATACTGCAAATTTTCTTCCGATCTGCTGCGTGCAGCCAGTTGCCAATGTGCGCCAAAGTTGGGTTTCGTTGATGTTTCATTTGCCGCCACAACAAGCGTTTTCTACTTTGTTGCCATGGCTTACTGGCGAGCAAGGTTTCTTAGCAAAAGTGCCTAGCGTTACGCTACTGATCCCCTGTGCTGATCCATTTGCCATCAATCCAAGTGATCTGGACCAAGTTCCAAATGGCCGCATTATTTTGTTAATCCCACCAGCGTGTTGTGATCAGGCAAATGTAGAGGAACATTTGCGATCGCTACAAGTGGCAGGCGTGCGATTTATGCTCGATGGCTGCGTGCCATCGCATGTGCAGCCGCCATTGCCAATCGCTGCTATGTTGCTCCGTTGCGGCCATGGTGAGCTAGGCAAAGCGCGCGAAACGATGCGTAAGCTCAACGGCTTGCATTGCGCGATTGAAATTGAAAATAGTAGTCGGCTAGGCGATTGCAGAGCCGCGAGTTTTTCTTGGTTTGCGGGCGACTTTATGCTTCAGCCAGGCGCCACCAAAGATGATGGCACCTCGCGCGCGCGCTTGCTGCGTCTGCTGGCCTTGGTGGAACGTGATGCCGATATTCGCGAATTAGAGACCCTGTTAAAGCAGGATATGTCCCTATCTTTTCACCTGTTGAAGCTAGTCAATTCAGCGGCCTTTGCACCAGCGACGCCGATCACCAGCTTTTCGCAAGCGATCAACGTTTTGGGCCGTCGGCAATTGCAGCGTTGGTTGCAGTTATTGCTGTATGCGCGTCCCTTGGAAGTTGGGCACGCCAATCCGCTCATGCCATTAGCGGCCTTGCGGGCGAGCCTGATGGAAGGATTGTGTGCTGCTTCCGGCGGTGATCGCGCAACGCAAGATCAAGCATTTATCGTTGGCATGTTCTCTTTGCTGCACTTGGTGATTGGCACCGCGCTGTCGGATGTGATATCGGCATTGAAATTAGAGGACGTGGTAGCGCAAGCCTTGCTGAAGCAGACCGGGCCCTTGGGTGATTTGCTGAAAGCCGTCGAACAACTCACGCGCCAAGAAGTCGCCCCTGACCTTAGCCATTTTCACATTTCGGCAGAAGAATATTGGCCTGCCATGATTAAAGCCTACCATTGGGCCACCGTGGTGCTGCAAGATTCCTAGTTTGCTGCCAGTCACCAGCAAAATTTGCGTGAATTCGCGTTGAAATATGAGATTTGCCGCAAATCTTTTGTATAATCTCGCTCTGTTCAATTCGCTACATGTAGCACGAACAAGGAAGTGTGGCCGAGTGGTTGAAGGCACCAGTCTTGAAAACTGGCGACGGTGAGAGCCGTTCGTGAGTTCGAATCTCACCGCTTCCGCCAAAAAAAGAAGGGCCGCTGTTGCAGCGGCCCTTTGTTCATTTTGCGTTCGGCAATTTCTTGCTTGGCATCACCTCTTCACCTTTCCATATATACACGAACTTGGTTCTGTCCTTTTCGGTGCGTCCCAGTAACTTGCTGGCGAGGTCTAAATTGCCAAAATCCGTTGCGGCTTTGGGGCAAATGTCCTGAATCTGAAATTCTCGCAATTGATGCGCAAAACGCTCCATCCTGCCTCGACTTTGAAATGATTTTGTTGCGCCATTGCAATGCCATCAGTCTACATTGTTATGGTAACTCGCTATATGATCACGCAGGGATTTCGCGGCAGAAGTTTTGTGATGGCTAAAAATTCTTCGTGTCAGCCTAGGTGTCGTAAGAACATCGGGGAGCCATCGTATGGCGATATTGCGCGAGGCAGATGAAATGCTGGCCTCCTGCCGCGCCGCGCAAGCAATCATTCGCCAAAACGGCCTTGCTCCACGCATTAAGTCCCACTCGCTAATTCGCAATCTCATGGGCGCGCGCATCAATCTCCAGCGGTGATTGCACATAGCCATGTCGGACAACCTGACTAACATACTCCGCCATGAATGCGTCAATTGAGCCAAATTGTTCATATTGCGCGGCGTGGCGGAGCTCGTGCGACAGTAATCGAGTTGTGAGATGGCCGGATGCAATATAGATACCACGCCCCAAGGTCATTCCGGCCATGTTGGTAAAATTAGTAGCGATCAATAGCGGCTGAAGGCAGGGGGCTTCTGGTGTCGGTATGCGTGGAACAATCATTATTCGCACGGATTCCGGCGATTGAACGCCTACTCTCTTAGCGATAGCAACCTCTTCCGCATTCAGGGCAAATCCATTTGCCATTATTTTCGCCTCTTCGCTAATCGC
>JACPVY010000249.1 GCA_016197345.1 Burkholderiales bacterium | reverse complement strand
TCTATCTCAACATGGTCGTGTTTATTCGCGACTCGGCCGTGCATTACGTGCAACCAAAGGCGTTAAATAAAAGCACAAAGTTAGAGCTCAACTTGGCCAATTTCAACACGAGCTCGCTCAATTGTACAAGGCGTGACCAAATTGCACGCCGACTTGCTGCGGCGCTAAGCTATCGTCGGCGATGACTTGATAGCGCACTTCTTGGCCGTCGAGCAAATTTGCAAAATCGCTTTGGTGCAAAGCGGTCAGCGCGGCGATCAATTCATTTTTATGACTAGCGCGAAATAAATGATCGTCATCATCTAATTGCGCAGTCGGTAAAAGCAGGCGGACATGGCTAAAGCAGCTATGTAAAGTGCGTCCCTTTTGTTGACGCGGATGCCGCTCTAGCAGGTCACGCAAATGCAATTTGCGCGCAAACAAGGGCAAACCTGCCGCTTGCCACAAGCTTGAGGCATCAAAGACATCGGCTACTTCATCGATGACGAAGTGATGGATATAAGTAGGCATGGCGATACTCCTGCAAATAGAACGAGATCAAGTCAAGGCGGTGGCGAGGGCGGCAATTGCCATGCTCGTCGGCCACATCAGCAAAGCTAAAACCAATAGGCTCAGTAGCACGATCACGCCCGCAAGGAGGACATCGTGCCAACGACTTGCTTCTTCGCTCAGCACTGCGCTCGCGCTAGAAACTGGCATCGGGACAGAGGTAGGATGTTGCGCAGCTCGCACAGGGACAGTTCCGATTTGCTGCACATGAGCGATGGCGGCGGCGATATCGAGTGCGCTTTGTGGCCGCTGCTGCGGTTCAGTCGCCAGCAATGTCTTGAGTAGCGCGAGGCTAGCGAGTGCGCTGGGGCTAGGCTGCACGCTCTCGGCGGTGGCGGTTGAGATGCCACTTGCACCATCGACAGCTTGCAAGAACAAGGCTTCTTCATCGGGATAAAGCGTCAAGCCTTGGCTAATTTTATGTGCGCCCCACACCCCATGTTCACGAAAGGCTTGCCCGCACAAACTGCAAAAGCGCAGCGGCAAACCACCGCACACTAGGAAATACAGCATCGCCCCCAAGGCGAAATAATCGCTGCGATAATCGCTGCTGTAATACCAGCCCGCATCATCCATGTCGCTAGGAAAAAACTGCTCTGGCGCTTGCCAATTTGGCGTCCCGCGATAACCTTGCTGGCGCTCTGCATGCGGTTTATTACTACCGAAATCGACTAATTTCACATGCTGTTGATCATGTGAGAGTAAGACATTGGCCGGTTTCAAATCCAAATAGCAATAGCCATATTGATGCACTTTCGCCAGTGCCTGATTCATCTGCGCTAACCACGCTAAGGCTTGGCTTAGCGGCATCTGCTGTGCCTGCTGCCGCATTGCCTGCACATGTTGTTGCAAGTCCGTCCCCAATAATTCGAGCGCAAACGCAGGCAGATTTTGGTGCTCGCCATGATCGAGCAAACGCGCAATATGGCGCTGTTCCCACGGCGCTAATTGCTGCAAGAAGCGAATTTCTTGCTCAGCGCTAGCGACCCAGCATTGTTGCTGCTGTTGCGGCACTTGCTGCATATGAGCGGCATTGATGAGTTTCAAGGCTACCGCCCGCCCCTGCCCCCACGCCCGCCACACCACGCCATAGGACGAACTCGCCAACGGGGCGAGCAAGGTATAGCGCGCTTTGTGTAATTGAATCGTATCGCCTAGCTGTGCCATGCTGTTCTCCTCTTGCCTGATCTGAGAAAGAACAGCGGGGGGAGTAGGAAAAGGGCGGGGTGTTGCGTTTCTACGCGAGATTTGCACTAGGCCGCGGCGAACAAGCAAATTCCACTGAAAAAGCAGGGAAAATAGGCTTTTGCTTATTTCTAGGCCCGCGCTATGAACATGTCTTTTCTCACCGCTTGCACCTTCTTGCTAACGCCACTGCTTTCCTTCGCCCAAAGCACTCCCACCAG
>JACPVY010000248.1 GCA_016197345.1 Burkholderiales bacterium | reverse complement strand
GGGTGGTAGTACCGTGCATAGCCAGCATTTTGCACAATTGTCAGATTTGTTGGCTTGCTTAGATGCGTGTGCAGAAATGGCCGCGACGACGGTATTGGTTAAGGGTTCACGTTACATGAAAATGGAACGGGTGGTGCAGCCTTTGCTGGGTCAAGAAATTTCAGTAGGGGCGCACTGACATGTTGCTTTGGTTGTCTCAATTCTTTCAGGCCGATTTTGGGCCTTTGCGTGTGTTCAATTTCATTACCTTCCGCGCGGTGTTCGCGACGATGACGGCGATGGGTATAGGCTTGTTTGCTGGCCCTGCCGTGATCCGCATGCTAACCCGCTTGAAAGTGGGCCAAGCCGTGCGCAAAGACGGCCCACAAACGCATTTGGTGAAGACGGGCACGCCAACCATGGGTGGGGCCTTGATTTTGATTTCGATCGCGATTTCGATTTTCTTGTGGGCTGATTTTAGCAATCGCTTTATCTGGCCTTTGTTGCTGGTGACCTTTGGCTTCGGTGCAATTGGTTGGGTCGATGACTATCGCAAAGTCGTTTATAAAGACCCTGAAGGCATGCGTTCACGCGAAAAATTCTTTTGGCAATCGCTGATCGGTTTGCTGACGGCTTTGTATCTGGCCTTTTCCGTCGCTGCGCCATCGAATACCCGTGTTTTCAGCCTGTTTGTGGAATGGGTACAAAGCGGTTTTTCGATGTATCTGCCACCGAAGGCCGATTTGATCGTGCCTTTCATCAAAACCTTTAGCTATCCGCTGGGTGTGTGGGGCTTTATCACCTTGACGTATTTGGTGATCGTGGGTACTAGCAATGCGGTCAATCTGACCGACGGCTTGGACGGCTTGGCGATTATGCCTATCGTGATGGTGGGTAGCGCGCTCGGCTTGTTCGCTTACCTGACGGGTAGCGCGAATTATTCGAAATACCTCTTCATTCCACATATTCCCGGTGCTGGCGAACTATTGATTTTCTGTGGTGCGATGGCGGGTGCGGGCCTCGCTTTCCTGTGGTACAACGCGCACCCGGCGCAAGTCTTTATGGGCGATGTTGGCGCGCTAGCACTCGGCGGTGCGCTCGGTACGATTGCCGTCATCGTGCGACAAGAGATCGTGCTCTTCATCATGGGCGGCATTTTCGTGGTTGAAACGCTGTCGGTGATGATACAAGTCGGCTATTTCAAATACGCCAAGAAAAAATATGGTGCTGGGCGCAAGGTGTTTTTAATGGCACCGCTACACCACCATTTTGAAGTGAAGGGCTGGAAAGAAACCCAAGTCGTGATTCGCTTTTGGATTATTACGATGATGCTGGTGTTGTTTGGTTTATCGACGCTGAAATTGCGCTAGGACAAAGAGCAAAGCATGAATTATTCAGGACAACATGTATTGGTACTAGGCCTAGGAGAGTCAGGCTTGGCAATGGCGCGCTGGTTGCGCCATTGCGGTGCGCAGGTGCGCGTCGCCGATACGCGGGAAGCGCCGCAACGTTTGCCTGCATTGTTGGAATTAGCCGCGACCGAGGGGCCAGCGCTGGAGTTTGTTTCCGGTGAATTGACTGCGGCCTTGCTGGATGGCGTGCAATTTGTCGCCGTTAGCCCTGGCTTAGCGCCACGCTTGGAATTAGCGCAGATCCTGCCTGCGGCACAAGAAAGAAATATCCCAGTCTGGGGTGAAATCGAATTATTCGCGCAAGCGCTAGCCGCCTTGAAAGAAACCGGCTATGCGCCGAAAGTCATCGCCATCACGGGCACCAATGGCAAAACCACTGTGACGAGCATCGTTGGCTTGCTATGCGCTCGCGCTGGTTTGACGGTACAAGTGGCGGGCAATATCAGCCCTGCTGCGCTAGACGTGTTGCTGGCGGCAGTGCAAAACCAAAGCTTGCCGCAAGTCTGGGTGTTAGAACTCTCGAGCTTCCAATTGCATTTCACCTATAGCCTGCAAGCCGATGCGGCAACGGTGCTGAACGTGACGCAAGACCATCTCGATTGGCATCTCGATATGGACGAATACGCCAGCGATAAAGCGCGCATTTTCGCCGCGCAAACGGTGCGTGTGTTGAATCGCGATGACGCTAGCGTGATGAAGATGCAAGCGCCAGAAGTGGAACCTGCGCCAGTTGCCAAAAAAGGTGCAGCAGTGGTTGAAGAGGAAGAAATTGCGTTGCCGCCACCCGCGATGATTAGCTTTGGCTGCAACGTACCGCAAACCTTGGCTAGCTTTGGTTTGACGAATGAGCGCGGCGTGCTGTGGCTCAGCCAAGCGGTGTTAGCGGAAGAGGGCGCGCCAGTTAAACGCCGCAAAAAAGGCGAAGCAGCGCCGCCAGTCGAACTCGCGCTGAAGCATTTGATGCCAGCCGATGCGCTCAAAATTCGCGGCCAGCACAATGCCGCCAATGCCTTAGCGGCGCTGGCGCTTTGCCGTGCTATAGGCTTGCCGTTTGCGCCGTTATTGCATGGTTTGCGCGATTACCAAGG
>JACPVY010000247.1:1024-2767 GCA_016197345.1 Burkholderiales bacterium | reverse complement strand
GGCAAGAAATTCAAAGCCTTACTCGATACTGGCACCACCAAGACGGTGGTGGACAAAAAAGTCGTTGCCGCGCTCGGCATTACCCCGGATGAAAAAGCGAAGACCTTGGAATTTCATGGCATAGGGCAGAAAAAACAAAGCGCTTATCAACAACAATTTAGCCAATTTATCATTGGTTCCGAACAAATTACGCAACCCGTTTTTGCCGTTGCAGATTTGTGGGCAAATGCGCGCGAGGATCAAAAAGCCTTAGCGACGCGGATCACAACCGCAGATGAAGCTGCGATCATCCTCGGCATGGATTTTTTGCAAAACTATCGCGTGTTGATCGCCGCTAGCCAACACAAAGTGTATTTAAGCTACGTTGGCGCACCAAAGTGAGATTGATGCGTGCAGGCGGCCTAGACATCCGATCTAGGCCACCTCGTGGTTCACTTCTGGTGTAATTCTCTCGCGCTACAGGCTTAAAGCGCTCCTCTGCTAGCGCGCTCTCGCATACGCCGTGGCGTGCCCCCCCCACCAATCGGCTCGTGCGAGCTAGCGTTGCTGAGCAGCTTAGCGCTAGCGCAAACCGCTATCATAGTCATCCCACAAACTCAATTGCACTTCTTGCTCGCGATACCGAGCGACGCTATTGGCGCGTATCATTTTGGCGGTGATGACCAAATGCGGGTCGGTTAGCGCCACACCGTTGAGCGAAAATTCGCCAGAAGCAATCACCGCGGCGGATTCTTCTTGCGTACAAATATGAATGCGCTGCAAAAAATCAGGCAGCATTACCCCGAGGTCGTACGCATATTTTGCCAATGCCATTGTGCGTTTTGCGGGCAACATGTTTATCCTTCCACATTGATTGTCTGCTGCAAATACTAACACGCCATCATGATGGCAAATTCCTTCCAAATTATTGCCTTCATAAAACAAACCAACATGATGGCTCAACCCATTTCTGCCCGCAATTGCTGCACATAGCGCTCACTCACAGCGACTTCATCGCCGCATTCCAAGCGCAAAACATAGCAACCATCACCGACGACGCGCAAGCTTTGCGCTTGGGCGATGCGCACGATAGCGCCGCGATGTACGCGCATAAACGCCTGTGGATCGAGGTGGTTGAGCAACTGGCTAATGGTTTGCCGATGGAGCACCACCCTCCCCGCTAAATGCATTTCAACGTAATTGCCAGCAGCGCTAAACCAGCGCACCTTTTCCAACTTAATGCATTCAATCTGGCCGACTGAGCGCACGCTAATCTGTTGCCAATATTGCGGCGCAGCCGATTTTTCCGGCGCGCTATGGTCGAGATAATCGCGCAGCGCTTGGCCGTAATTTTGCCGTTGACGTTGCGCTAGCATGGCGCGCGCACGCGTGAGCGATTGCGCCAAACGTTCGTCGTCAAATGGTTTCAATAGATAATCTAAGGCATGCACTTCAAACGCTTCCACTGCATACGCATGATAGGCAGTGACGAAAATGATCAGTGGCGGTTCATTTTGTTGGGCCAAACTACGCGCTAAGCCTAGGCCACTTTCATTTGGCATTTGAATATCGAGAAATACCACATCCACCGCGTGCTGGGCCAAAGCTTCGCGGGCGCTAGTGGCATTGGCGCATTCGGCCACGATCTGCCAATCGCTATGCTCGGCAAGCGCGTAACGCAGATTGACCCGCCCCCGGCATTTCGTCATCGACGATGATGGCGTTGATCATGCATTCACCTCTTTCCTACGTACCAGTTTGCGC
>JACPVY010000247.1:0-979 GCA_016197345.1 Burkholderiales bacterium | reverse complement strand
TGCCCGCTATCAAATTTGCGCTGGCACCATATGCGAGCTGCAAACGCGCCTTGGTTTGTGGCAAACCCATGCCTAAACCGGGATTTTTCGCGGTAGTCACCGCCCGCATCGAATTACTGAGACAAATCTGCAATTGCTCAGCCGCTAAGGTAAAGCGAAGCGCGATATCGGTCGTCTCTTCATGACAATCTAAGTCATGGCGCAAGGCATTTTCGAGCAGCGGTTGCAATAGTAGCGGCGGGCATGGCACCTGCAAAACAGCCGCTTGCGCACCGACGATCTGCACTTGCAAGCGTTCACCATAGCGCAAGCGTTGCAAGGCGACATAATCTTCAATGAACCCTAATTCATCTTGCACGCTGACCCAATCGCGCGAACTCGACAATAAGGCATAGCGCAGTAAATCGCTGAGACGCTTAATGCCAGTGAGCGCGACTTTTTTGTCATCTGAGCGCACTAATGCGCTTATGGCATTCAGGGCATTGAAGACAAAATGTGGTTCGAGTTGGGCGCGCAGTGCGAGCAGCCTTTGTTGTTCTAGCGCGAGGTGTAATTGCAAATTATCGAGCTGCATTTGCTGCAATGATTGTTCGCGCTGTTTATTTTGCTCCCAGATACTCAACGCCACCAAGGCAGCATATACGCTAGAAGCCATGGTCAGTTCGCTAAACCACATGAAGGCTTGAATTTTACGCAATTGCGCTAGCATGGCATGCCAAGTCAACACCTCACCGTGATCAACCACATGCATGCAGGATAAATACGCCATCTCTAACGGCATAAATAGCAATAAAACTAGGCCGTAACCAATTACCACCGCCTTGGCTTGGCGTATCGGCCACCGCTGCAAAACAAGATATAAAGCCAAGCTAAAGGTCGCCTGCAAGCAAGACCCCTGCACCCAGTTCAGCCAGATCGGCGAATAATCGGGAGATAAGCCGCGCCGTAACACGTCGCTATAGGAAGTGAGCGCACCAAC
>JACPVY010000246.1 GCA_016197345.1 Burkholderiales bacterium | reverse complement strand
ATTTTCAGCGCGGCCTTGCATATCATTCGTGCCTTTTTTCGCCGCACCTTCGACCAAAATTTTGTAAGTTTTGCCGACCATCGCCTCGCTATGGCGCTTGATATTAGCGTCGATCAAGGCTTGCAATTCTTGCAGGCGACGCAATTTCAAATCGGCTGGCGTATCGTCTTCCAAGTTGGCCGCTGGCGTGCCGGGGCGTGGGCTGAAGACAAAGCTAAAGCTATTATCAAAATCCATGTCCTTGATAAATTTCATCATGGCGCGGAAATCTTCTTCGGTTTCGCCGGGGAAACCAACGATAAAGTCAGACGAAATTTCGATATCAGGGCGCACTTCACGAATGCGACGGATGATGGATTTGTATTCGAGTGAGGTATAGCCACGCTTCATCGCCGCTAATACCCGATCCGAGCCATGCTGCGCCGGCAAATACAGGTGATTGACCAGTTTTGGAATCTTGGCATAGCAGTCGATCAAGCGCTGGGTGAATTCTTTCGGATGGCTGGTGACGAAGCGGATGCGCTCGATGCCGTCGATTTCGGCAATGTATTCAATCAAGAGCGCAAAGTCGGCAATTTCTGGCTCGCCATTGTCGTCTAGCGTTTGCATTGCGCCGCGGAAGGCATTCACGTTTTGTCCTAATAGCGTGATTTCTTTCACGCCTTGCGCCGCTAAGCCCGCCACTTCAGTCAGCACATCTTCAAAGCGGCGCGAGACTTCTTCGCCACGGGTGTAGGGCACCACGCAATAACTGCAATATTTGCTGCAACCTTCCATGATCGAAACAAATGCGCTAGCGCCTTCGACTTTGGCGGGTGGCAAATGATCGAATTTTTCAATTTCAGGGAAGCTAATATCGACTTGCGAGCGGCCAGAATTGCGTCTATCCGAAATCAATTGCGGCAAGCGATGCAAGGTTTGTGGTCCGAACACCATATCGACATAGGGCGCACGTTTGATGATCGCTTCGCCTTCTTGCGAGGCGACGCAACCACCGACGCCGATCAGCAAATCCGGCTTATCGCGCTTCAATTCGCGCAAACGGCCTAGATCAGAGAACACTTTTTCCTGCGCTTTTTCGCGCACCGAGCATGTGTTGAGCAAGATAACGTCAGCGTCCTCCGGGCGGTCGGTGCGTATCATTTGCTCAGATTGGCCGAGTACGTCCACCATTTTGTCCGAGTCGTACTCGTTCATTTGGCAGCCGAAGGTCTTGATAAATACTTTTTTTTGCATGGTCGGTGTGAGGTAGCGATTCAGAAAGCAGGGTGTAAATAAAAAGCAGCGAATAATCTTAGCGGATGCGGATGATATCTGGCTGTGGTCCTTGGCCCATCGTCGCATGCGCCGCCGCCGCTTCATCGGCGGTCAGTAGCCAGACGCGGTAGATTTCACCGCTATCGTTTTCGAGATAGCGTATCGGGTAATTGCCGTCGATGATGGAATTCGGGGTGACGATGGTGTTATCGAGATTGCGTATTTGCGCATTCGCAGCGAGAAAGCGGCGTTGGCCATTGATCAAGATATTCGGATAAATCGCCGTCGTCATGATGGCGGCCTTGGTTTTGGGATGGAATTCGCGTTCTTGGGCGAACGGCGTGGTGGCAAACAGCAAGCTCAAAAGCAAGCCTGCAAAAAGGCCAAGAAAAAAACGCGTGTTGTGTGGTCTGGCTTCAAGCTTCATAACGAATTCCTCCGAGGCGAGCGCCGCAGTCGCGATGGTGCGGTGCGCGTGCGCTAAGTGCTTCATTTTGCAGAAAAAACAGAGTGCTAGCGGGGTGAAAAGAAGCTAGCAAATCAGCAGCTAAATTAACAGCCAAGCATGCCTGTCAATGCGTATGGAAGCAAGGGCAAACCCGGCAGTATAAAGTAAAAAGGAATTTTCTGCTGAAAAAAGTGGCAGTTTGGGGATTTTAATTTCCGCGTGGCAATTCTGTTTTGCCATCGTTATAGTTCTGGCCCACTGTTTTTTTTGTCGGGCTTTGATATGATGACCACGCTTGTGGGAAAGGACGAACGCGCAGCTATCTAGCTTAGCGGCACAAATAGCGGTTGACTTTAGCCCTACTTGCCCTAGATTAATAAAGATGTTGTCGCTAGCCGCCAAATTGCAGATATCCGCTGGCAAGCGTACCCGCAACGCCGATGCGATGGCGAAAGGAGCATATGATGGGCTTAAGTCAGATTTCTTCAGCCAATAGCAGTTCTAGCTTGAGTTTTCAGACGCTGCAAAGCGAAAAAGCCATTCGCACCCAACGCGAGGAAGCAAGTAAGCTGGGCAAATCTTTTACTGGCCGTAGTAAAGCGGAAGAAGATAAAGCGGCCCAAGCCGCTTCGCAGGCGGCAGGCGTAGGCAGTGGCACGCCACAGCTCACGCGGGTGGAAGCGGCAAATAAAACCGATAAAGCGAGCGAGAGCGGAAATTTTGGCAATGGCATCAATGGCGCTACCCGTACTAGCGCGGCTAAATCGACTGATCAAGCAGTAAAAGCCATTGCCGCGCGTGGTGGCGATGAAACTTCATTCAAAGTGCAGCAGCAAAGAGCCGACCGCATCGCTGGCGAAATTCAAAAAGATCAGCAAACCCGGCAATTACAGACAGCAGCCTATCAACGTTCCGATCAAGCCGCTCTGCAAGTGCAGCGCACAAAATTGAATGAGCAGTTTGAAGCGGCAAAGCAGCAAAACGTGCAGGTTAAACAAGTTGAAAAAGTGGATCCGCGCTTGGTCGCTGCGAAAGTACAAAACGAACAAGTGCAGCGCATTCAAGAGAGC
This sequence comes from Burkholderiales bacterium, assembly GCA_016197345.1. Taxonomy (GTDB): domain Bacteria; phylum Pseudomonadota; class Gammaproteobacteria; order Burkholderiales; family Burkholderiaceae_D; genus JACPVY01. The sequence goes on along the minus strand of JACPVY010000246.1, from coordinate 4,405 downwards.
GCACAAACGGAGCGCTATGCAAAAGTGGCGGCATTGCAAGTCAAGACCGAAGTGGCGGATAACGCCGCTAAGCTAAAAGAAGCGCAAAAAGAGCCATCGGAAGCGACCAAGGCGCGTAATCAAGCCGAGCGCCCTTCACCAGTTGGGCAGCGGATTAACGTCAAAGCCTGATTCGTTTCGGCGAATAAAAAAACGCAGCAGCCTCATCGGCGTGCTGCGTTTTTTATTGCGGATCGCGATTTTATGCCGAGGGCAACATGCCTGGCAGCGCTTCGACAAAAAAGTCTGCCTGCAATTTCGCGCCCGGCACCACATCGTAATGGGCTAAATCGCGAATGCCTGCGGCAATCAGCACTTCATCGTCAATAAAGAAATTGCCAGAAACGCGCTTGGCTTTTTGCGTCAAAATCCAATATGCGGCGTCTGCCATAATTTCAGGTTTACGTGACGCATTCATCATCGCTTCACCGCCGATTTCATTCGCCACCGCCGCCGTCGCAATCGAGGTGCGCGGCCAGAGCGAATTGACGGCAATGCCTTGCTCACGAAACTCAGCCGCATGCGCGAGCGTGAACAAACTCATCGTGTATTTGGCAATCGCATAAGTTGGCCAGCGTGCAAACCATTTTGGATCTTGCAATAGCGGTGGCGACATCGTCAAAATATGCGGATTTTCTGCCTTCAACAGATATGGCAAGCACGCTTGGCTGCAAACAAATGTGCCGCGACCATTCACACCATGCATTAAGTCATAGCGTTTGACCGGCGTTTCTAGCGTGCCCGTCAATCGAATCGCACTGGCATTATTGATCAAGATATCGATGCCACCAAATGCGGCCACAGCCTCTTCGACCGCCGCTTTAACCCGCTCGTCATCGCGAATGTCAACGATCAATGGCAACGCTTTGCCGCCCGCCGCTTCAATTGCTGCCGCTGCCGTGTGGATAGTGCCATCTAAGCGTGGATCGGGATCGCTGGTTTTTGCTGCAATGACAATATTGGCACCATCGCGCGCCGCGCGTAGCGCAATTGCCAAGCCTATGCCACGGCTACCGCCGGAAATGAACAAAGTTTTGCCTGCTAAACTCATGGTGATCGCCTTAATAATGGGAAAGGAAAGAAGAAAGCCTGCGCTACAAAAAATTTACCAAGCAGTTGCTTGGTTCAGGCTAATAATACCCTGCTGACGTCCGCTGTTTGCATTTCTGTCTCACGAAAAATCTGCAAATAGACGTCATCCTCTATTCCCACTGCATTCCAAGCGATGATAGAAACGGGCGGCACAATATCATCTTCGACTTGGGTTAAATCCAAACCATGGGTAATGCAATCGGCGACATGCACTAGCGTTGCTAAAAAGCCAGCGCCGGGTGCATCGGGTTGATGATGGCCCGCAATCGCTAGTTGTAGCGTGCCGGAAAAATGCCAATGCGCGGCTAATGCTTTGCCCGCATCGATATGATCGACTCCCAGCACAGTGCGCTCGGCAAGTTGCCATTGGCTATCGTAGGCGGCACGCCAAGCGATCACTTTTTCATAATATTCTGGGAATTGCGTCACTAATACCAGGCGACCAATGTCGTGTAGCAAGCCAGCAGTGAAGGCATAGTCTTGATTGAAGCGCACGTAGCGCGCTAGCACTTTGGCGCAGGTGGCAGTGGCGATCGAATGACGCCAAAAGCCTTTGTAATCAAAGCCTTTCAATTGGCCTTGCGGAAAACAACCAGTGAGTGCGGCTGCGGTGATCAAATTGCGTACTGTGCCGATGCCAAGAAAGGTAATGGCATGTTGAATCGTGGTGACTTTGACTTGTTTGGTAAAACAGGCGGAATTGGCGAGGCGTAGCGTTTTCGCGGTAAGGGCTTGATCTAGCGATACTTTTTTAGCGATTACGCCGATATCGGCATCTTCTTGATCAATGCTATTGAGTAAATCCATCACAACAGCAGGCAGCGAAGGCAGATCGTCGACATGCGCCAGCATTTGTTCTTGCGAGAGCAGGGCTTTCATGCGGCTTCTCCAGCGCGGTAATGCAGCAGCAAAGATTTGAGCATGGGGCTAGCGTCATCGGCGGCATGTTTGCGGAATAAATGCTCAATGCGGGCGCATTGTTCTTGCACATTTTGGGTTGGGTCTTCGCCTTCCGTGATTTCAAACAAAATCGGTAGCGATTCAATTTGGTGGCGGTGTAAGCTGGTCAAAATCGCCTCGCTCATCACCGTACCCGGAACCAATAACACTGTGCCCACCGCATTGCAAATTTGATCGGCTAAAACCATGCCCGGCATCACCTGATCAATCGGCAATTGTTTGTGACTCATCGCCATGCTGAGTGTCCCCCTCTGATTCTTTTGATGACAATCTTACCATCATGTTGGCGCGACTAGAGAATTTGTTGAATCTATTACTGGCCGCCTCAACAAACCTACAGCGCCATCAATTCTTGAACTTGTGCCCCTTGCTTTGCCACGCTAAAAGCGGGATTTCTCGGTTCAGTATCTGCGTCGCCACAGTTTTTCGAGCAGGGCTGTAGATTTGCTCAAAATAGAATCTGTGGCTATTAATATCGCTATTTATTCTAACTGTTGCGCTTTTTCTCTGGTATGCTAGATTCTGCTGTTGGCAATAAAACAAATTTTAAGTGTTTCTTTTTGCGTAATTTCTATCCGCTTTGAAAGGATGATGATGAGAAAACTGATTTTGGTACTTGCATTGGGTTTTTCGGCAGCACTGGCAAATGCAGCGAACACGACCGCAACCTTGACCGCAGACAATGAGTTTTGGCTGTACACCGGCAACGCTAGTGGCAGTAATTTGACGCTACGTGGCTATGGTAATAATTGGGGCGCGCCATTTACCTTTTCCTTCGATACCGCACCGGGCGAATATTTATATGTCGCCGCTCACGATTGGGGCGGGCCACAGGCGTGGCAAGGGGTGTTTTCCACCGCGCAGGGAAATCTGTATTCAAATACCGCGAGCTGGCAATACGTTGTTGCTAGTAGCAGCGACACCAGTACCGCGGGGGTAGTCAGCAATATTGCCCACGCAACTTGGGCGACACCGCTGGCCGAGACTGATAATGGCAGCGGCCCTTGGGGTGCGACGGTGCATGATGTCAATGCCAAATGGATTTGGCACGATACGGTGAGCAGTAATAGTTCGAGTGATTCGACCTATGCTATTTTCCGCACCATCCAGCCAGCCGCTCCTGTTCCCGAAGCGTCTAGCTATGCGATGTTATTAGGCGGCTTAGGCACCTTAGCCTTTTTGCGTCGCCGTCAAAGTAAGAAACTGGTCAAATAAATCTTCCAAGCAAGCATAAAAATGGGCGCGATCAGCTAAGCTCATCGCGCCCTAAAACTGCTCTACTCACAGCTACGCTACTACTCACTACAACACCGTTAGCGCCCGCGCCCTCGTGGCGCAGGCAAAGCCTGCATTTCGCTGCCGACTTAAAATTGGAGGGGGGGAGATGGGGCAGATGGAGCCATCGCCGCTTGGCAATGGCTCCCCTGCTGTCATTCAGGCTGGCTGAAAGTGTCTCCTCTATTTCAGGGGCATATGCGCGGTGGAGAATCGCGAAATGAACATTTCACACCCTCCGATACTTTGCGAGCATCGCATATGCCCAACCAGCGGAAGCATATATTTTTAGTTGCTTTTCCATCTGATTTTTGCCTGACGAAGGGCATCATAATTGTTAAAAGCTGATGTTGTCAAAACATTTATAAAATAAAACAAAGAACACTTTACACGTTAATTAATAAACAAACTTGCTAAATAAAAACTTTATTGATGTAAATAATAATGGTTATCGCAATAAATTTAAGCGCTTTGAGTTGCGCAACAAAATAATTGCGCATCGGAATGTAAAATAAATAAATTCGTTCTGGCTTGAAACTAAGCTGTCACGGCGGAAATTTTTGATACCAAAATTACCATTTATTGAGGGCAACACCGTTCAATCCGATCAACTTGGAGCGCGAATACACATCAAAAATATCGTCGCCTTCGCTGGGATTATCGTCGGGCGAGGCATGTGAGCGTTTGCCCCACGTCGCACCATTGCTGAGGTTGGCGTCGAGCGCAAACGGATCACGCGGCAAGCGACGCAAGAAATAGATCATCTGCTTATTTGCGCTTTTTTCATCAACCACGCCATCCGCTAGCACTTCTAAGGTTTTGGGATAGCCGCTTTCGCCGACTTTGCGCGCGATGCGGCCTAGATCGCTCGCTTTTTTATAAGCGTCAATCGCTTCGCGGATATCGACTAAAGACTGGTATGAATGTAATTATATGTAATATTTCAGTAAACAAGTGTTGTTAAAAATTTCAAAATAAATTTTTACGCGTAAATATAATATAATTGTAACGTAAAAAACATTAACTAAAAAAAATTAAC
>JACPVY010000107.1 GCA_016197345.1 Burkholderiales bacterium | reverse complement strand
TGCGTTTTAAGCGGCCCTCGGCTCGGTTTGCAAGCGAATGAGTTGCGTCAATTGCATCAACAAAAATATGCCAATGGCAAGGTGGTGACGCGATACGAGCAACTGTATCATGGCGTGCCAGTCTGGGGCGAAGCGATTACGCGGCATGATCAAAGCAATAGCGGCGTCAGTAGCGTGGCGAATAGCCCGGCTCAATTAACGGGGACACTACTGCGCCAACTGCAACAAGATTTGCCTAGCGTCGCGCCAGCGTATTCGGCGGCGCAGATTTTGCAACTGGCGAAGGCGCGCGTGCGTGCTAGCGGCGCCACCAGCAACGAGCAGGCGCGCTTATACGTGCGCGTGGATGACAAGCAAGTGGCGCGGCTAGTGTATGTCGCCTCGTTTTTGATGACGGTGCCCGGCTCGCAAACGCCTAGCCGCCCGTTTTTCATGATTGATGCCAATACCGGTGCGATTCTGGATCAAGCCGAAGGCTTACATCATTTGGATGCTTCCGGCATCGGCGGCAATGAACGCACTGGCCAATATCAATATGGCCCGGCGGGGAGTGGCGCTAAATTCGGCCCGCTGGTGGTCAGTAATAACTGCACGATGGATTCTGGCAATGTCGCCACCATCAACATGAATCACACCACTGGCGTGAATTTGCCGATCTACCAATTCACCTGCCCGCGCAACGATGGCATTGCTATCAACGGCGCATTTTCGCCGCTGAACGACGCGCATTTCTTTGGCAATGCGATTTACAACATGTACCATGACTGGTTTGGCATTCCGCCTGTCAGCAAAAAACTCTTGATGCGCGTGCATTACGGCACGAATTATGAAAATGCCTTTTGGGATGGGCAAACGATGAGTTTTGGTGATGGCGCCAGCACTTTTTATCCGCTCGTCGCCGTGGATGTTGCTAGCCACGAAATCAGCCACGGCTTCACCGAAGAGCATGCGGGATTTGTCTTTGGCGCTATGCCTGCCGCGCTGAATGAATCGTTTTCTGATATCGCTGGTCAAGCGGCGGTGTGGTATCTGTATGGCAAAGGCGACTTTACTATTGGCAGTAGCATCTTCAAAAACAATGCTGGTCCACTGCGCTACCTGCATAACCCGCCGCTAGACGGCCATTCGATTGCGCACGTCAAGGATTTCAGCAACGGAATTGATCCACACTATAGCAGCGGCATTTTTAACAAAGCCTTTTATGCGCTAGCGACCAAACCGGGTTGGTCGGTGCGCAAAGCATTTGAATTGATGGTCGATGCGAATCGTTTGTATTGGACGAGTAGCAGCACCTTTAATCAGGCGGCCTGCGGCGTTGAGCGTGCGGCTGTCAATCGCGGTTACGCGGTGGCGGATGTCAGCGCCGCGTTTCTTGAGGTCGGCGTGATAGGTGGTTGCTCTGGCTTGCCCGGTAGCGGCACTTGGTTGTATCGCAATACGGCCAGCAGTTTTTCTGGCGCGAGCGGCGCGCAGGCACTGTACTATTTTGACGTCCCCGCTGGCGTGAGCAATCTCAACTTCACGACGTCCGGCGGCACTGGTAATGTTGATCTGTATTTGAAACAGGGTTCGGCCCCAACCCGCACCGATTATCTGAAAAAATCGGCGGGTAAAACCAATGCAGAATCGGTAGAAATCGCCGTGCCAAGCGCGGGTGTGTACTACGTTTTGCTCGATGCGCAAACGGCAGTCAGCAATGCCAGCTTGCTCGGCAGCTATAGCAATAGCCTAGGCAACGGCGACCGCATTATCGGCATCAGCTTAGCCGCTGGCGCTAGCAAAATGTATAGCATCGCCGTCCCCGCTGGCACGACTAGCCTGCAATTCAAGCTATCCGGCGGCACGGGCAATGGCAATTTGTATGCCAAAGTCGCTACCCCACCTAGCACTGGCAGCTTCGATAAGAAATCCGAAGCGGCAGGCAATAACGAAGTCATCCGTTTTAGCAATCCAGCGGCTGGTCGGTATTACGTGATGGTGCTTGCGAAAACTGCTGTAGCAGGGGCGACGCTAGAGGTCAAAGTGCAGTAATTTTGATTGCTGTTTGGCGTGGCTAGTGGGTGGATATTTTGCCCGCTAGCCGCGTATAATCCCCCAACCCAAACCCTAAACCAGCCCACATGACCACTCCCACCCCCATCCGCCTCGACAAATGGCTCTGGGCCGCGCGCTTTTTCAAAACCCGCTCACTCGCCGCCCATGCTATCGAAGCGGGCCGGGTGCGTATCAATGGTGATAAGGTCAAAGTGGCGCGCACGGTAAGCTTGGGCATGCTACTGCAAATCGACAATGGCTCTACGCGTTGGGAAGTCGAGGTCTTGGGTTTGTCGGATGTGCGTGGCTCGGCGCCGGTGGCGCAGGCTTTGTATCTTGAAACCGCCGAATCCATCCAGCAAAGAGCAAATGATGCAGAGCAGCGCAAATTCCAGCGTGAGCCTGCTTTAGCGCGAGTTGGGCGGCCAACTAAGCAAGATAGGCGCGCTTTGGAACGTGTGCAGTACGAAAAAAATGCACTCGATTAAGGCACGCCCGTCACCAAAAGAGTGCATGTTCGTCCCTTCTTTCCCCTTGGAAACAGCCAAAAAATAGCACGGTTGTTCGCATACGACAGCGGCGAGCTGTCCCTATTCTCACTTTCCCCACTTTTCTACACAGGCAAAAGCCGCGATACGGCGATCTGCTGCGCTGCACCAATAGATTCGCGCCTCTAGGAAACACGCTTGACCTTTGTTTTGTGGTGGATAATAGTACGAGCGTTCGCATTTGATGTTATAAGCTAATGCCAGTTTTTGAGGGTTGCAGCGTTGCTGGCAACAAGTTCAATCTCACATTCGGGGTTACATCATTAATAAGAAATTTATGCGCAAGGGTGAACTAACGAGGGCAGCGATCCTTGAAGTTGCGCTCAATCTGGCCAGTCGCGATGGCTTGGAAGGGCTGACGATAGGGCTGTTAGCCGACAAGATGAATATGAGTAAGTCCGGCGTGTTTGCCCATTTCGGTTCACGCGAAGATTTGCAAAGCGAAGTGCTGAAGCTGTATCACAGCAATTTCGAACGGGAAGTGTTTTTCCCTAGCATTAAAGAAGCACGCGGTTTGCCGCGTTTGCAAGCGATGTATGCACGTTGGATCAAGCGTGTGACGGTCGAAATCGCCTCTGGCTGCATTTACATCAGCGGCGCAGTGGAATACGACGACCGCCCCGGCCCGATCCGCGAAGAATTAGCAGGCATGGTGCGCGCCTGGCAAGAAGCGCTACTGCGTTGTGTGCAACAAACGATAGCGTGCGGCGATTTCAAGCCCGATACCGACCCACATCAGGTCGTGTTTGAAATGTACGGTTTGATTTTGGCGCTGCACCACGATGCCCGCTTCTTGCGTATGCCGGGTAGCGTGAATCGGGCGCAAGCTGGGTTTGATCGTTTGATTGATTGCTACCAAGCAGAAGCAAGTAGTGTGCCAGATACTGAAGCGCCAGCCATGAATACGATTTAAAAAAACAGTAGTACAAAAGAGAATTTTTTGAGAATTTCCACAAATAGTTAACCAGCCTCAGGAGAATACCATGGGTCAATATGTCGCTCCCTTGCGTGATATGCAATTCGTGTTACACGAGCTACTGCATGTTGAAGATGAATTGAAGCAGTTGCCTGCTCATGCAGAGATGGATGCAGACACCATCAACCAGGTGCTGGAAGAAGGCGGTAAATTCAGTGCAGAAGTGTTGTTTCCGTTGAACCATAGTGGCGACCGCGAAGGCTGCCACTACGATAAAGAAACCAAAACGGTCACCACGCCAAAAGGTTTCAAAGAAGCTTACAAACAATTCGTTGAAGGCGGTTGGCCTGCATTGGCATGCGATCCAACTTATGGCGGCCAAGGCTTGCCATTGATCGTCAATAATTCGTTCTACGAAATGATTAACTCGGCCAACCAAGCGTGGTCGATGTATCCTGGCCTCGGCCACGGCGCGTACGAGTGCTTGCATGCGCATGGCACCGAAGAGCAAAAACAAGTGTATTTGACCAAATTGGGATGGCGCGACTGGCTGGATCATCGGCGAGCCAAACAAAGGCTTGAACGCGATGTTCGTCTTCATGAACGCCGCACGTTTGGGCGTTGGTATGCAATCGGTAGGTTTGACCGAAGTCGCTTACCAAAATGCCTTGGCTTACGCGAAAGATCGTTTGCAAATGCGTAGCTTGTCTGGCCCGAAAGCACCAGAAAAAGCAGCCGACCCTATCATCGTCCATCCAGACGTGCGTCGCATGTTGTTGACGGCAAAAGCATATGCTGAAGGTGCGCGTGCATTCTCGTCCTTCATCGCACTCGAAATCGATAAAGAACTGAACCACCCAGATGAGCAAGTGCGTAAAGATGCGGCCGATAACGTCGCATTGCTCACGCCAGTGATCAAAGCCTTCATCACCGATAACTGCTGGATCGCCGCTTCTGACTGTTTGCAAGTGTTCGGTGGCCATGGCTTCATCAGCGAATGGGGCATGGAACAATATCTGCGCGACGCTCGTATCAACTTGATTTACGAAGGCACCAACGGCATCCAAGCATTGGATTTGCTAGGGCGCAAAATCTTGATGGACAACGGCGCCAAAATGCGTAAATTCGGCGCAAAAATCCAAGCGTTTGTTGAAGAAAACGGCTTGGATGAAAAAATGAGCGAATTCATCACGCCTTTGGGTGATTTAGGCGACAAAGTGACCAAAATGACGATGGAAATCGGCATGAAAGCATTCGCCAATCAAGATGAAGTGGGCGCAGCATCTGTCCCTTATCTGCGCGTTGTCGGTCATTTGGTGTACGCGTATTTCTTCGCGCAAATGGCAAAAATTGCGATGGAGAAAGAAGATTCGGGCGATTCGTTCTACAAAGCAAAATTGGCGACCGCACGTTTCTATTTCGCACGTTTATTGCCAGAAACAGCAGGCTTGATCCGTCAAGTGCGCGCCGGCGCATCGACTTTGATGGCACTCGACGCGGATCTGTTTTAAGCGCACTATATGCGGGGTTTTAAAAGCCATATGCGCTAATGAAGCTGAAATTGTAGGAAATAAGCGGCTACGAAATATCCCCTCTTATTTATTTTATTTAAAATTAACCTCCAAATCTGGAG
>JACPVY010000106.1 GCA_016197345.1 Burkholderiales bacterium | reverse complement strand
ATAGCCGTAGCGTAGCAGCGATACGAACGTTTTTTGAATCATTTTTTGTGCCTTATTTGGCGACTACGCCAGAAGGCACGGACTATGGCTTGATCACGGGTTATTACGAGCCTTTGCTACGCGGCGCCCGGAAGCGTGGCGGGATTTATCAAGTCCCGCTATACAAGGTGCCAGACGATTTGATTACCGTGGATTTGGGGAGTATCTATCCCGAGCTGAAAAACATGCGTTTGCGCGGTCGTTTGCAGGGCAACAAAGTGGTGCCCTATGGTTCACGCGCTGAATTAGAAGCGGGCAATGCTTTGGCGGGGAAGGAATTGCTGTGGGTCGATGATGCGATTGATGCCTTTTTCTTGCAGGTGCAAGGTTCGGGGCGGGTCGTGATGGAAGGCGGGAAAGAGATGCTGAGGGTAGCCTATGCTGATCAAAATGGCTATCCCTATAAGTCGATTGGCCGCTATTTGGTCGATAAAGGTGAGCTGAAGCTAGAGCAAGCCTCGATGCAGGGGATTCGGGCATGGGCGCTGGCTAATCCGCAAAGAGCGCAAGAGATGTATAACGCCAACCCTAGCTATGTCTTTTTCAAAGAAGAAAAGCTGGCTGATCCTAAAATTGGGCCAAAAGGGGCGCTAGGCGTGCCGCTAGTGGCGCAGCGCTCGATTGCCATCGATCCCACCATGTTGCCGCTCGGCGCACCAATGTATTTGTCCACCACGCAACCCAATAGCGAGGTGCCTTTGCAACGATTGATGGTGGCGCAAGACACGGGCGGTGCGATTCGTGGTGCCGTGCGCGCCGATTTTTTCTGGGGGTTTGGCACCGAAGCGACAGACAAAGCAGGCAAAATGAAGCAACGCGGACAGATTTGGGTGCTGTGGCCTAAGTCGTAATCCACTGTTGTCGCTGGCGGGGGGAGTCATGGACGAACACGTAAAGACGAGGCGCGAAAAATGGCGGCTATTGCATATGGCCCCTTTTTGGCCGACGCAAACCCGCCCCCATTTGTGGTTGCTGACGGCCTTGTCGTTGACGATTCCGGCGTTTTATCTCGTGTTGACGGCAACAGAAACGGGCTACCACTATGCAGGTCGGGTGCTGTATGGCTTTGCTGGTTTGTTATTGCTATTGGATGTGCAACGCAATTTTCGCCGCAGCCACCATCCCTTGCATGCTTGGCAGCGCTGGCGGCCACACTTGTTTGATGTGCTGATTTTTGCGGTTTGCGTGGTGTCGGCCGCCCGTAGCGATAGCGTGTGGCAAAGCCAAGAATGGTTTTGGCGCTTATTGAGTTGTGGCCTCGTATTTGTGCGCCTAGGGCAATTGTTGGTCGGCTTCGTCGCGCCTAAGCGCTTGACGCAAATCATGGTGATGGCTGGGATTATGCAATTGCTAGCGGGAGCCGCATTTTTGTGGCTAGAACCGAGCGTACATACTTTTGCCGACGGCATGTGGCTGGCCTTTACCACCGTTTCCACTGTGGGCTATGGCGATATCGTGCCGACCAGCCACGCGGCGCGCATTTTTTCCGTGTTTTTAGTGTTGCTAGGCTATGCGCTGTTTTCGGTGGTCACGGCCTCGATTGCCGCGCTCTTCATTGGTGAAGATGAAAAACGGCTGGAACGCGAATTACACGCCGATATTCGTGCGCTGCGGCAAGAGGTGGCGCAATTACGTGCGGATTTGCAAAAAGACAAGTTGCCACCGATCTAAACGTGCCGAGGCGTGCCAGATTCGCCAAGCTTGCGACAGTTTTGACTGCTCTGACGATGCTCTCTTGTGCAATGCAAGGCAAGTGCATGATTTTGCGGTAGCATGCATGAACTAGCGCTAGTCGCTAATATTGGATTGGGGAAACGAAAAAAACGACGGCACTGTTCTGGTGTGACGATTTTTCCCGTTTTCCTGTAGTGGTATCCCCCGCTGTGCTGGCACCCACTTAAATCGGGAGTGTTGATGGAGCTGTTTGCGCACGATCATCAAGTACAGGCTATTGAGGCACAGCTCGCGCAATGGATGGCTGTGCCAGATAGTTCAGCGTTGCCCGCGCAGCCGCCCGAGCAAGCCATTCCCCTCATCTTAGAATTAGCTTGGCACTTGCGCCAACGCAATAGCACGCGTGCACTCGCGCTACTCGACCAAATAGAACAACTCCTGCCCAATTTGGATAGCAGCAAAGCGCGCGACAACATTGCTATGCGCGCCCGCATGGCGTTGGTGCGTGCCGAAGTGTGCTGGCTGCGCGCCGAATTGGTGCAAGGGCAAACTTGGCTTGAATGCGCTGTGCGCGATTTTTCCGTCTGCGACGATCAATTGGGGCTATGCGATGCCTATTGGGTTGCCGCTTGGCTCTGCCACGCTCGAGGAGAATCCGATGAAACCGAAACCATGCTGGGCAAAGCGGCACAGGCCGCACAGCAGGGGCAAGATAGCGTGCGCTACGATAGCTGCGACGCGGTGCGGGCGCAATTGGGGAGTTTTCGTGATGCACAAGTCAATGAACAACTCTGGGGTGAGCGTTTTCAAACAGACTTGAATGCCTATGTGCCCGCAGTAGCAGCGATGATCAGCGATTTTATGGCGGCGCGCCATTGCTTGAAAGCTGACTACGGTAGCGCTGTCATGTATTGGATGCAAACAGTGGAAAACAGCCGCTGTACTGGCCAAATCCGCCGCGCAATTATCGCTTCCACCAATATCGGTGCGGCTTTTTCTAGCTTGAACGACTATCACAGCGCGTTGGAGTGGATGCAAGCTGGCTTGGATTTAGCGCGCCCCACTGGTTGGCCCGGCAGTATCGGCGTCAGTTTGCAGCAAACCGCCGAAACCCTGCGCATGCTAGGGCGCTTAGACGAAGCGAATGAATTATTGCAAGAGGCACGGAAAGCGCTGCAACCGTTGTCCAACTCGCGTAGCTATGCGGTGACATTGTGGTATTTGGCAGAATTAGCCTTGAATCGTCACGATTACGCTAGCGCTAAGCGTGATTTTTGTGACTTGCTCGAGCGCGCCGATATCTTGCAAGATGTCGATTTGCAAACTGGAGGGCGACGCGGGCTGGCTAATACCTTGCTGCACATGGGCGAACCGGAAGCTGCGTTAGCTTGGGTGCAGCAATCGCTGCAGATGGCGCAGCAAAGCCAACAAGTGCAGCGCCAGATTGAAGCCTTACAAGTGTTGGCACAAATTTACGCTCAGCACGATTTGCCGTTGAATGAAGAAGTGCAGGAAGTCAGCCGCCCCTTGCATTTTTTGTTGCAAGCCTTAGCGATCAGCAAAAAAATCGATGGCTATCAAGCCAATGCGAGTTTGCTCGATGCGATTGCCGATGCCTATCACGACATCGGCGATTACAAAACCGCATTTACCTACACCCGCCAAGCCGCGAGCGCACGCGAGTTGACGCATAATCTGGAAGCCTCTAGCCGCGCTTCGGCCTTGCGTATCAAACATCAAACCGAGCGCAATAAGGCCGAAAGTGCGCACCATAAGCAATTGGCGGAAGTTGAAGCGCGCCGCGCCGAAGTGCTACAGCAAACCAGTGATACCTTGGAAAAACTGGGCACAATAGGCCAAGAAATTACCGCCCATTTGGATATTAACGAAGTCTTTAGCGCCCTCAAAAGCCATGTTGACGGTTTGCTTGATGCGGTTTGCTTTGTGATTTTGTTGCTCTACCCCGAAAACGAATGCTTGCATTCGGCT
>JACPVY010000105.1 GCA_016197345.1 Burkholderiales bacterium | reverse complement strand
GCTCATGAAAGGCGAGGGGTTTTTTACAGCCCTCAAGGTGGGGTTAAAGTTAAAATAAAAAGCTAGGCGCGACGCGGATTTTTTTGGATTTTTCAATACGCATTGCTCGTGTGGACACATCCAGAACACATTAAATTTTACCCGTCACATGGAGGTGTTCCAACGCGGGCACAAGCGCGATCATCCCGATCGTTCAGTTCTTTTTGCGCCCATCCACCGTTTGCTATGGAAAGCTTGCACCGCAATTAAAGATGTGTTTTTCAGTATCAGCAGTTCTTCTAGCATGCTTTCGGGCGCGAACTTGACTTGTGATCTGCGTCAAGCGCAGCAGAGTTCGCAAATTGCTCGCTTCGCCGAATAATGCTATGGCGTAGAGCAGAGTTTTTTGTGGCGGGATGGCGTAACGCGGCTTGTACAGGCAACTAGCGAGCCGCGCGTTTCGCAAAACCTTGCAAATGCTTATCCAATTGGTCAATGAAGTTGCGGGGATCAACAACCCAGTTCTCAAAGGGAACTCCAATTTGCGCCCGGAAACCATCCGGACATTGGAATCGGTGTTGATTTGGAATGTAACCGCTGCAACGCAGGTCAACCTGAATGCATTCAAATATTCAATGAAAAACATCATTCGGGCAGCGCCAGATCCGTCCAATCCAGGCGTGTCCCTCTTCCAGAACATTGGTAGTCAAGACGGCCATGGTTTGGAAGTTGAGGTTGTGTATGCGCCTAGCCGGAATTTGCGGTTGTCGGGAAATTATTCTTACCAAAATTCCAAAGATAAAAGCACAGACAAAGATGCTGGCTATGCGCCACAAAATCATCTCGTTGGGCGCGTGGACTAGCGTTTTGCCAGTGATTGGCAGCTTGGTTCCCAACTGAATTGGGTTTCAAACCGTAAGCGGGCCGTTGGCGATGTGCGCACTACGGAAGTGGCCGACTACACTTCTGTAGATCTCGTTGTGCGCTCCACGATGATCAATAATTGGGAGTTTGTTGTAGGCGCCCGCAATTTGCTCAACAAGGATATTCGCGAACCAAGTGTGGCCCCAGGTGTTGGACTTCCTGGTGATTTGCCTCAGGCGGGACGGACATATTTTTTGCAGGCATCATATAAGTTATAGGATGTTGGGCAATCGCTGCGATGCCAGCGATTGCCCAAGGCCTGATCCCCCATCGGGTCGGCCTGCGGCCTCAGGTTCCGGCACAAAGCTCCTTAGCAAGTTCAACAGAGCTATTGCAAGTATGCGTGCCGTAAATCCGGCACAAAGCATGCTTTGTGAAACCCCGGATTTACCCTTTTACCCCACCAGCTGTTAACCCAGACACCATCCATTTTTGCGCTAGCAAAAATACTGCGGTAATCGGCAAGCCTGACAAAATCGCTGCGGCGGCGAAATCGCCCCATAGATATTTTTGTTCATACAAGAAAGATTTCATGCCGATTGCTAGCGTCATCTTGTCGCGTTCATGTAGCAATACCGACGCAATCGGATATTCATTCATCGAGGCAATGAAGGCGAGCAAAAACACCACCATCAAAATCGGCAAGGCCATTGGCAACAGCACATAAATAAACGCTTGCCAAGGTGTAGCACCATCGACTTTTGCCGCTTCTTCAATCTCGACGGGAATGGTTTCGTAATAGCCTTTAATCGTCCAAATATGCATCGCTAAGCCGCCGGTGTAAGCCAAAATTAAGCTACCGTGATTGTCGATACCTAGCCAAGGGACATAGCTGCCTAGCCAATCAAAAATCGCGTGGAAAGCGATCATCGCTAACACGGCGGGGAACATTTGTAGCAGCATCAAGAGCGACAGGGTTTGCGCCTTGAAGCGAAAACGCATGCGGGCAAAAGCGTAGGCGCAGGTGGTGGAGAGCAATACCGCTAAACCCGCGCTGAGGGCCGAGACTTTGATCGAGTTCCACAGCCAGCGCAGCACCGGGTATTCCGGCGTAATCAAATTGCCGTTTGGCCCTTGATACGATAGCCCTAGCGCTAAGCGCCAATGGTCAAAACTGATTTCTGGCGGGATCAAGCTGCCGACGGCAAAATTGCCGGGACGGAGCGAGATCGACAAAATAATCAAAAATGGAAATAGCACCAGTGCCGTCAAGCCTATCAGCACGACGTGTGCCGCTAAAATGCGCCAGCGGTTTGAACGGTCAACGACAATCGCCATGTTGTTCTCCTTAGTTTTCTTTATTTGCGCTGCTTAGTGTGCGGTATGGTTGATGCGGGTCATGCGCATATTGACAATCGAAATCGCCGCCACCAGCAAGAAAATCAGCGTCGAAATCGCTGCACCGAGACCAAAGTTCTGTCCCGAATCTTCAAAGGCGATACGCACCGTGTAAGACACCAATAAATCGGTGGTGCCAGCGGGCAGCGTGGTATCCAAATAATCTGGCCGACCACCTGTTAGCAAGGCCACTAGCACATAGTTATTGAAGTTAAAGGCAAAGCTTGCCAGCATCAAAGGCATCAAAGGTTTGCTGATCAAGGGCAGGGTGATGCGGAAGAAATTGGTCAAGGGACCAGCGCCTGCTAGCGCAGAAGCTTCGTATAAATCCGATGGAATCGCCTTGATCAAGCCCATGCATAGGACCATCATATATGGATAGCCGAGCCAGGTATTGACGATTAATAGCATGGTGCGGGACAGACCAGTATCGGAGAACCACGCCGGTTTAATGCCAAACAACCACTCCAAAATCATATTGATTTCGCCGAAGTTGTTATTGAACAAGCCTTTGAAAACCAGAATCGAGATAAAGCCCGGTACTGCATACGCCAAAAACAAGAGGGTTTGATATACACCACGAAATTTCAGTGCGTCCCAATTCAACAGTACCGCCAACACCATCCCCATCGTCACCGTAGTGAACACGGTCAAGGCTGAAAACGCAATCGTCCACAAAAAGATACGCAAGAAAGGGCCGCTAATCGCTTTGTCGGTGAAGATGTATTTGAAATTATCAAAGCCAATATTGACCTTAAAGCCGGGTTTGATGTTTTCCCCATCCGGGCCTTGGAAAAAACCGGTATTGAAATTTGGTTTGATGATTTCGCCCGTCGCTACTTTCTTCAAATTGCCGTCCGGGAGCTGAGTATACACTTTGGCAATTGGTGCAAATTCGCGCATCCCCGCCATTTTCAATTCAATTTTGTTCGGCAAAACCAGTGTCAATTGCTTCAAACTGCTTTGTTGGGCGATGATTTCCTTCAAGCCTAGCGCTTCACCGAGCGCTGTTTTGCCACTGGCGGGCTGCAATTCGACGCGCAAATTGTCGGCTTTACGTAGCGCTAGCGGGGGCGTGAGAAAGGCATTTTCGCTATCGGCTTCTTGCAAACGCAGACGGAATTCTTTGCCATCGGCAAATAGCGTCATGGCATAGCCTTGCGCTTCGGTGCGAGTGGTTTCATCCAGCAAGACTTGCGTTGCGCGTTCGTAAGTCAGTAGATTTTTCGAGCTGTAATTGGTAAAGCCGATCGACACCGTATACACCAGCGGGAAAATCACAAACACCACAATCGACGCCAAGCCCGGAAATAAATAGCGATAGGGATAGGCTTTTTCCGAGGTGTACACATAGGCAAACAAGCCCAAAATGCACAGAAACACGCCCGCTAATAGCAATTGCCCACTGCTATAGACAATGAACACCAGATAAAGGCCGAGGGCGAGAATGGCGGCGAGTGAGACGGGAGCGATTAACTTGCGCACGATGTTTTACCTGTTGGTGAAGGAATGTAAGCGTCAATACGGTTGAATATTCTGGTCAGGTTTACCTAAAAGCTTGACCTCGTTACTTGTTTTTTTTCTTTTTACCGTCAGATGGGCCGACGATTTGGCTAGCGGCTTGCTCTAAACCTTCGCGACTACTGACTTTGTTTTGCGTGATATTTTCCAGCGCGGTTTTGGTGGCAGACCAAAATTTGCTCATTTCTGGATTGTTTGGCATCGGTTGCCCATTTTGCACGCTCATCATCGTCGCTAAAATCAGCGGGTCAGATTTCAATTGCGCATAAAAATTACGATTGGCGGGCACCCCTAGCGCGACGTCTGCATTCATTTCTTTCAGGCCCGGTTCGGCTAACAGAAAATTTTCCAGAAAGGTGGTGGCGGCTTGGCGATTCGGGCTGGCCTTGGCAATCATCGCACCTTGAACACCAACAAAAGGGGCGGCGGCTTTGCCGTTGACTTGCGGAATCAAGGCGACGCCAAAATTGATCTTGGCTTTGCGTGCATTTTCCCACGCCCATGGGCCGTTAATCATCATCGCCGTTTTGCCTTCTAAAAAGCCTTTTTCCATCTCGCCATAGCTGGCTGTTTTCGGTAACACGTCGGCATTGATCAATTTGACGATAGTGTTGGCGCCAGTGATCGCACCTTGGGTTGCAACACCGGTATTGGCTTTATCGTAGTGTCCCGAATCCCAATGGCCAAATGCATAGGCACCGCCAGCGGCTAACAGCGGCCAGGAAAAATAGGTATTCGTGTAATCCCAATTAATCGCCTTTTTACCTTGGCTGGTGAGTTTTTTATCGAGTGCGAATAATTCATCAAATTGTTGCGGCGGTGTCGGCAATAAATCTTTGTTATAGATCAGCGCGACCGCTTCCATCGAAATTGGATAGCCCCAAGTTTTGCCAGCGACAGAAAACGCGCTCCACGCCATTGGGTCTATCGTATTGCGTAGTGTCTTATCGGTTTGGATAGGGGCGAGTAAATCACTCGCAATCCATTCGCCTAGGCGATCATGCGCCCAAATGAAAATATCCGGGCCTTTGCCTTGGCTACTCAATTGCTGAAATTTGCCCGAGGCATCATCGGGATGTTCGACGGTGACAGGAATCCCCGTTTTAGCGGTAAATTCAGCACCGACTTTGGCAATGCCTTTATACGCTTTGTCGCCATTGACCCAAATTAAGAGTTTGCCGTTTTCTGTCGCAGAAACTGGCAGCGTCGCCATCAATGTTGCAAGGCTGATGGCAGATAAAATGAGGCGGCGTGAAAAAGGCATTACGAGTTGACTCCGTGAAAATGAATAAATGTGCTGCTAGCGGATGATGTGCAAAGATGGTAGCAAGGGCTGCTTCCTTTCCCCTCGTGAGGCAGTCGCAAAACTTTTTTGGTGCAAAATTTTGCGGATTTGCGGCCGATCGCCTCTCGCCCGCGAAGTGGGAGAGAGGAGGGAGTGAGGGTTAGTTGTGCTAAAAGCAGCAATCTTCAGCGAAAAAATAGCTTTTTCTTGCTCAACCAAGCGGATGGCAAGCCATCCGCGCCCTCACCCTGCCCTCTCCCGCAAGCGGGCGAGGGTATGTATGCCCCAATGCGACAACCTAACTATCCGCCAGCGGCGGTGACAAAAACTAATTACTTATTTCGCATCGCTCACGATACGTTTTGCTGCAGCATCCAGTGCTTCTTTGGTGGCTTGACGGCCAGCGGTGACGTTTTCTAATGCCGATTTCATCGAAGACCAGAAGCGGCCCATTTCTGGATTGCTCGGCATAGGATGACCGGCTTCAGCGCTTGCCATCGTTGCTTTGATGTTAGGATCGTTTTTCAATTCATTGAAAAATGCTTTGTTAGCAGGGGTACCGAGTGGTACGTCGGCGTTGATGGTTTTTACGCCAGCCAAGGTCAACATATTGTTTTCCAAGAATTCGACAGCCAAATCTTTGTTCGGGCTGGCTTTCGAAATCATCGCGCCAACCACGCCGACGAATGGGGCTGCTGCTTTGCCATTGACGCTAGGAATCGCGGCTACACCAAAATTGATTTTGGATTTTTTCGCGTTATCCCACGACCATGGGCCATTGATCATCATCGCTACTTTGCCTTGGTTAAAGCCCGCTTCCATTTCCGCGTAGCCAGCACCTTTTGCCATTGCGCCGGAATTGATCAGCTTCATGATGGTATCGACACCCGCCACGGAGCCAGCATTATTGACGCCAGTGTCTTTGGCATCATAGCTGCCGTCTGCTTTTTGTTTGAATGGAT